>JAFGBG010000040.1 GCA_016933295.1 Sedimentisphaerales bacterium
CTTAAGGTCCATCCGACGGGAATATAAAAATCGAAAGACATAGCCTCACCCTGGAGTGTAAAGTTGTAGTTCATCCGGGAGACTACGAACTTAAAGCATACAATCGCCGTGATAAAAACCAGGGCTGTTATATTATTGGTTGATTTCAGTGAAAAGATTTTCCAAACGTCAACAAAAGCGGCACGATAAAAACCGGGAATAGGAACGGCGATTTCTTCCTTGGGCAGCTTGACTTTTTTCGCTTTTTCGAAGCTTTTGGACGGAATAATGAAACGTTCTCCGCAAGTAGTGCATTGCGCGCGTTTGCCGCAGTACTTGTCTTCAAAGCCTATCACAGCATTACAATAAGGACAGTTGAACTGGATTGTCATCTTTTCTCTTCTTGTTGAGTGTAGCGAAACATCTGGACTACGATTTTAGACGCTGGCGACTTCCTTTTCGATAGCCAGATCCTTCGGCTTCCCCTCAGGATGACACATACGTGTCACTTTAATCCTGCTGCATACAATCGGTAAACGTTTTGATATTATTGGCCCATTTTTTTGCTTCGAGCAGGTCAATTTTATCTTCTTTAACCAGCATTGACAGATGTTTTTCGATGGTCAGCATCTTTTCGTCGGGTCTGTTTCGTGTTTTCGTTTGTAGCTGTGAATAGATTTGCTCGATTTTGCCGGTACGTATCAGGTTGGCGGTGGCATAGTTATTGTTTAATATTTCCATTGCTACGACTCTGCCGGTTCCGTCTTTTTTGGGCACAAGCTTTTGGCAGACAATATATGCCAGACCGAGCGAGAGCTGGTTTCGCACTTCCGCCTGTCTGCCCTCCGGGAAATAGTCCAGGATTCGCGTTACGGTGCCGGTCGCGTCTCTTGTATGCAGTGTTGAAAAGACAAGATGTCCCGTCTCGGCGGCCATGAGCGTCATTGAGATTGTCTCTGCGTCGCGCATTTCGCCGACGAAGATTATATCGGGATCCTGACGGAGCATTTCTTTAAGGCCGCCGTGAAAAGATTTAACGTCCCTGCCGACCTCGCGCTGGGAGATAATCGAGTAATGTTGCGGGAAAATGTATTCGATCGGGTCCTCTACGGTCATAATTCGACAGGCGCTTTTCTTACTGATTCGGTGAATTAAAGCGGCGATAGTCGTGGATTTGCCGGCCCCGGTGATGCCGGTCATGAGAATCAGGCCGTGCCTGCGATTGATGATGTCCTCCCAGACATTGTTCGGAAAACCGATTTCCTCAACTTCGGGAATTTCCAGCGATAGTGCCCTGATTGCCGCGGCAAGACCGTCGTTTTCCATGAAGATATTGATTCGAAACTGCAAAGGGCCAAGCCGATAGGAACAGTCCACACTGTAATTGTTTTTTAACTTTTGCATATTTTCTTCGGTAAGAAACGGAAATATGAGCATTTTTGCCATATCGGTTGTTACATCCGGGCCTTTGAGCTTGACCAGATCGCCGTCAATGCGATATGCCGGCGGGGCGCCGACTTTTATATGCAGGTCCGAGACCCGCAACGCGCCGCGTTTGACGAAGTAATCCAGCATATCCCGAAGGCTGAATTTGCCGTGCTCCGCCGTGGGATATACCTTTTCTGTTGCTAAATATTGCTGGTTCATACTTATCTCCAAATGATATAAGTCGTTTCAAGGCGGTGTTTTGTTAATGTAAAAAAATTAGAAATTCCCGGAAATTCTACCCGGCGATAGCCACGTTTTAGTATATCGCCCATGCCTTTCCAAAGCAAAACCAAATTTCCGGCCGGCTTCAGCGTTAACACATACTGCCTGATTATAAATTGGCTTTGATTGGGTTCGTTTTTTTGGCCAATCTTTAGACGTTTTGAGCGAATCATTCAAGGAAACCGTCGGAACAATTGCGTCGTATATTACTGTATTATAAGCACATACAAACATTTTTTATTCTGTCTTCTGTCTTCTGTGTTCTGTATTCTGCCGTTAAAATTGGCTTCGTTTTTTCAAATTAATCTCGTATTTCGTATCTTGTATCTCGAAAAGGCAAAAAAACAAGCTTTGGGCAATCACACGGGATTGCCCCTACGGATACTGATTAACTGATTTACCGATTTTCTCGTTCGTTGATTTGCCTCCCCCATTTTTGACTTAAAACTCAAAATTCAAAACTAAAAACTATCTTATACAGTTTCCGCCGAATTTCAAGCAAAATCCGCAGTTTTTGAACAAAATGACCTTGAAACGGCACCTCTTCGTCGCTCGTGACTCGTCGGGTGGCAGCCACCGAGCGAGTACAGCGAGCGAAGTGGATAGAATCGAACGTTAAATATTTGCTAACTCGCTGATATTAAATCCTTCAGCGTCGGGTGGCAGCCACTGAGCGAACACAGCGAGCGAAGTGGATGATTAAAAATTTCCTATGTCGCTGATATTGAAGCCTTCGTCGATAACAATATGCTCTTTGTCGGTCAGAATCAGCCACGGCAGAGATTTCACACCCCATCTGGATTTTAAGGTGTCTATGTTCTCCGGGATCATTCCGACCGGAAAGGAGATATTATTTTCTTTTATCCATTCATCGAGTTTTTCCTGTTCGATTTCAGAGGCCTGCACGGCACAAATTATAATGCCTTTTTCCTTTAGTTCCTGTGTTTTTTTGCTCAATTGCAGAATGCAATTCCTCGACGGCCGCTGATTAAAATCAAAGAAGCAGACTATGAGCATTTTGTCTTTTGTATCTTTCGGAGAGAGAGTGATTTTGAATACTTCTAATTCAGGCAAAACTTTTCCTTTTAATGATGGTGCATCGGAAAGATTGACTGTAGGGGTAAATGTGACTTTGTTCTGAGATATAGCTTCAGTATCGGGTGTCTTTGTTTCAACGGGTATTTCTATTTTTTCAAATTCAAATTTGGTAAAGTTGTTTAAGTCCTTTGATAATTGCTTAATATTAACTTCACCAGTTTTTACTCTTTTGTTATTTTGAGATGCAATTATATTAATTTTTCCTTCTGTAGTTTCCATAAAGTCCTGAAGATCTCTTTTAGTCAAAGCCACTCGGAATGAACCATCTTCTTCTGTAGGCCAGAGTTGTTCTGTTGTCGGAAATAACAGTTCATAAAAAGCTGGATAAATTGGGCTGCCGTCTTTATAAAGAGCACGGCCATAAAATAGCTCTTTAGCCTCGACTTCGATATCCAACCGAGCCATGGCATTTGGTTCTTCAGGAATTGTAAAACTTCCCATATCAAAATCCCAGACATAAGCCGCATAGTCTTCCGCCCGGAGCATATATGAATATGTTCTCGATGCTAATCCTGCCAATTCGTATCGGCCCTGTGAATTGTTGACTTCAATACTTTGATATGTCTCGTAACTTTCGCTCCAGTCGGTTCGCACGCCTTGAAGATAATTAAGTGTAAGCTCGAATTTTGTAAGCGATTTGCCGTATTGATCCGACACCCGACCTTCTATTTTGCCGGTTCCGGCGGGAAAAGGCTCCCATTCGACCGTGACGATTTTATTGTCGTGAGCATTGTAAAGCTGGCCGATTTTCTTGTGTTGACTGCGAGAGGCTTTGGTTACCGGATTATACTCATAGAGATGCGCATTAATTGAGAAAGTTTCACCCAGTGCGTCGTAGTAGGCATAGCCGTTTTCGTTTGTTGCGGTTTCGTGGAAAGAGCGAGTTGTTTTTTCGTCACGATCCACAAATACAATGCGGCAAAACGGAACCGGCCTGCCTTGCCGATCGATAGTTCGTACCGTGATAAGCGAGTCCGGAGCCATTTTGTTGGGTTCCTTGATAAAATCTTCCGGAATTGAATCCGAATGAAGAAAGTGTTTCAGGCCCTCTTTGCGATAAATATTAAGATCTTCTGTTCCAAGGTCTTTTTGTGCCATGCCTTCGCCTATCGTTGCGCTTAACAATAGCAATATCGTCGAAACAAAGCATTTTTTATTCATTTGCGGATCCTCTATTTTTTATAAAAACCTCCCAACTCGATTTCCGAGTGTCTTAATGAACACGAGAGTACTTTATATTTAGATGTTTAAAAGGGAAATTTGTTACGAAAAAAGGAAATTTCGAGTTATTTGAAGCTTATATTATGTGCGGCGATTATTTTCTTCGACTATGGTTTTGGATTCCCAAACGCTATTGTTTGCGTTTGGGGGCCTTTTGCCAGTCCTGGAGGTTTTTAGCTAAAATTTCTACATCCTGATGTTCCATGATGTGATTGATAATTGTCTCCGGGATGTTCAGCTTTTCCATTGCTTTATGAACTCTTTGCCAGAGCTGTTTTTTCTTTTTCTCTGTTTCGGCAAGGTACAATTCGCCGAGAAGCTCACCGAGTTTGCCGAGCATAATCGTATCGAGGTTTGTGTAATAATTTGAGATGACCGACTTTTGATATTCGGAATAATCTTTTTTTGCCATAATAAAGTCTCTGTTAAGGGATTGTGTCCGGCGGTTTTTTTGCAAAAAACACGACTCGTTTTTGGTAATATCTACTACGAAAGATGAAATAAATCAAGTTATCAGTATTAAAACAAGCTTTTTGCTGGATTTATATTGATTAACAGCGTAAAATCACCGCGAAAAAAATGAAAAACTTAAAGCTAAAAATTAAAAACTGCCTGCCTCCGCGACTCTCGTCGCCCGCCGCCCCGACTTGCGTCGGGAGACGCAGGGGCAGGCGAGACGAGGCGGCAGGCGGAATCCGCCGAAAGCGGATGACTTCGAAAGCTTTACGCTTTTCGCTTTGCAGTTTAAGTTTATTTGTGGCTTTGCTAAGTTGTACAAATACTTTCGCCGCAAGCGGTGCCGGAATTTCCGGCGGTGGGGGAGACGTTTTTTCCGGCGATGATTTACATCTAACGGCAAATGAGGCAATCACTTATCCCCTCGTGTCTTCTGTCGAAGATAGAGACGGGGGCGGGCATATTCTCGTATTGCAGGGCGATTTTTCAATGTCGATCGGTAGCCAGAAGTTTTCCAGTGATAATTCGGTGATATGGCTGCTGCCGAGTTCGAGCCGGACGGACAAATCCGCCGATTTCGATTACGATGCTATCGTATATCTGCAGGGAAATGTTTCGGCGGACAAATCAGGAGCGCGGGTTGTCGAATCCGGGTCAAAATTGATAGAAGATAAGCAGATGGTGGTTCGTTTTGTTGTTACTGGGGAGGTTTTTATAACAGCCGATAGAAAAGAAAGCACCGATCCCCGCGGCTTGGAGCTTTACTCGCAAGCTTATAATTTGATTCGCGGAGTTGATATCGAGCTATCTGCCGTGGATATCGAGCCTGTTGGTCGGCAGGTGGCGACACAACCTGTGACGGAAAAAACTTCAGAAGCCCCATCGGCGGCACAAAGGTTTAATTTGAATCTGAAATATCCGGTTAATATCTCTTCTGCAGGCGATAATCCGATTGACCTGGTTTATAATAAACAAGAGGAAAAAATTGCCACAGTGATCGGCAGGTTCTATCTTTCGCAGCAGCAGGAAAATGGCATTTTGTTGGAATTACAGGCGGATAACGCCGTTATATTTTTGCCGGACGAACAGGACGAATCTGCAGGGCCGAATAAGGGTATTGATGAAATTTTGAAGGCTGGAGCGTTGAAGGCCATATATTTAACCGGTGACGTAGTGATGACCCAGGGCCAGCGAACAGTTCGTGCCGATGAGATTTACTACGATTTCGAGCGGGAAAAAGCTCTCTTTATAAATGCCGTAATGAGGCAATACGACACAAGCACGGGGATTCCTATTTATGTCAGAGCGGCGAAACTGCAACAGTTGTCGGCGAAAACATTTGCCGGTGAAAATATAGTTCTGACAACCAGCGAATTTTACGTGCCGCAGATTTCTGTTGCCGCCGCCAGTGTAATGATTACCGATGAGACGGCGATTGACCGTCAGCAGCAGGATACAGTCTCGAAAGAAAGTTTTGATGTGAAAATGAGTGATGTGCAATTGAAAATGTACGACAAAACGATTCTTTCTTTGCCGTATATGCGGAGCAATATGCACAGACCAGACGTTCCGGTTAAAAGCGTTCATATCGGTCACGACAATACTTTCGGAACATATCTTGAAACTCAATGGTATCTCGCCCGATTGTTGGGCCTGCAGGAGCCGGAAGGCACTGACAGCACCCTTATGCTCGATTATTACGGCGACAGGGGCTTGGGCGGCGGATTAACAACCGATTATGCAAGAGAGGATTATTTCGGGAAGATTTTAGGCTATATTATTGATGATAAAGGTCAGGACCGGCTCGGCAGAAACAGCTCTCGCAAAAACCTTGAACCGCCGCACGAGATGCGAGGTCGATTTCGATGGCAGCACAGGCATTTTCTGCCTTATAGCTGGCAGCTAACGACCGAGATAAGTTATATTTCCGACGAGAATTTCATAGAAAGTTATTACCGCAACGAGTTTAACGTCGATAAGGAGCAGGAAACGCTCGTTCACTTGAAACGCATTGAGGATAACTGGGGACTTTCCTTTTTTGGTAAAATAAGGCTGAATGATTTTGTCAATGAATTGGAGGAAATGCCGACGGCAGAATTTCACTGGACGGGCCAGTCGTTTTTTGATGACAGGCTGACGTTCTACAGCGACAGCCAGGCGAGCCGGTTCCGGCAGCGGTATGCGGACGATACGTCGTTAGGCTCAGAGCGATTCTTCACGTTCACGACGACCAGAAACGAAGTTGATCTGCCGTTCTCCGTCGGCAGGACAAAGGTTGTGCCGTTTATTGCGGGAACGGTTGCCTATGAAGACGGCCTGGGTTTCTATAAGGAGCTTGATGGCGGAACGGGGGCAAGGGAAGATGAAGTCTGGTTGGGCGAAGCGGGCGTTCGTGTAACGCCGCAGCCTTTTTGGAAAGTATTCCCGAATGTCAAATCTAAACTATGGGACATAAACAAGTTACGTCATATCATCCAGCCTCGTTTGACTGCCGTCGGCTATACCGAAAGTAATTCTGTTATCGAACAAAGAGATACGTTGAGCGTAGGTATATCACAAAGACTCCAGACAAAACGGGGTTCGGGTGATAATATGCGGGCCGTTGACTGGATGCGGCTGGATTTGGATGTTACCTGGGTGAATAATTCCGGCGATGCATCGGCCGGTCCGGATCAGTTCATCTGGAACAAGCCGTTTATTCCGTTAGTGAACGGATTCAGCGAAACAATCCCGCAGGCCGACAGGCGCGGCAGTGTTATTTACGGACCGAGACGAAATTATTTTGAGGCGGATTATCTCTGGAGGATGAGTGATACTACGGCGTTATTATCCGATATGAATTATGATATGCAAAGCGGCGTGGTGCAGCAATATAATGTTGGTTTTTCGCACATGCGATGGCCCAATCTCAGTTATTATATCGGGAGCAGATATTTAAGGAGAGTTGAAAATAATTACGGGGAAAAAGGCTCGAATGCTTTTACTTGTGCATTCACTTATCTTCTTGACCCGCGGTACAGTCTCGTTTATTCTGGTCAGTTCGATTTCGACTATGATGCGACAGTCCGAAGCGATATAACGCTTATAAGGCGTTATCACCGGTTATGCTGGTCCGTTACGTATAGTACGGACGCATCACTGGACAGACAGGCGGTCGTGTTTAGTTTATGGCCTCAGGGCATGTCAGATTTGGCGATTGGACCAAGCAGATATATGGGATTGGGAGGTTCCGCCGGTTTTTGACGGCAGGTTGTTGAGGTTTGTTAAAAGTGTCGGTGATTATTAGATTTTAAGGAGACTATTATGGCGTTGGTTAATACCAGGAAAATGTTTGAAATGGCCTATAAAAACGGCTATGCAATAGGCGCATTTAACGTTAACAATATGGAAATTACTCAGGGAATCATCGAGGCGGTAGCCGAAGAAAAGGCTCCGTTGATTCTGCAGGTCTCCAGGGGCGCTCGTGAATATGCCAGCAATAGCTGGCTGAAGGCGATGATTGACGTTGCGGTGCGGGAAAATCCGGACATTCCAATCGCAATCAATCTGGACCACGGCGATAATTTCCAGACATGCAAGGAATTTATCGAGGACGGTTTTACCTCGATAATGATAGACGCTTCGAGCAAACCTTTCGAGCAAAATATCGCCATTACAAAGGAAGTGGTTGATTATGCCCATAAATACGACGTAGTCGTCGAGGCTGAACTTGGTCAGCTCGGCGGAATCGAGGAGGACGTAGTCGGGGTCGAGCATGACGATATCAGCAAGCATCTTTGCGACCCGGGGCAGGTCCAGGAATTTGTGGAAAAGACAGGTGTCGATTCGTTGGCGGTTGCAATCGGAACCAGCCACGGGGCCTATAAATTCAAGAAAGAACCGAAACTTGCATTTGATATCCTGGAAGATATCGGCAAAAGACTGCCGGGTTTCCCGCTTGTAATGCACGGTTCGAGCAGTGTTTTAAAGGAATTTAAAGATCTTATTAATAAGTACGGCGGAAATATGCCCGATGCAATGGGTGTGCCGGAGGAGGCTGTCAGCAAAGCCTCGAAGATGGGTGTCTGTAAGGTTAATATAGATACCGACCTTCGCATGGCCTTAACGGCGAAAATCAGGCAGATTTTCGCGGAAAAACCGGCGGAATTTGACCCTCGTAAGTACCTGGGACCGGGCAGAGATGCTATTAGAGAGATGGTAAGGCATAAACTTCACGTTTTAGGTTGTGCCGGAAAGGCCGGCGAGTGTGCGTGAAACCGATTTTAAGTATTGAATTCAAAGAAAGTTAAAGATTATATCTATCAAGAATTTTCGATTTGATTTTTATTTAAAATATTACCGGACTGAGAAAAGATGAAAAAAACAAAGTATAAACTGACAAATCTGCTAATGCGGCGATTTTTTGCCGCGATATTGTTTTTTGCGGCCACGAGCGCGTTTGCATCCGGCTCGATTACCCCGATTCTTCTTGAGAGCATGCAGGCTGTGCCCGAATCTGCCTCGATCGAATCAGGTTCCGTAAGCCGGGTTTTTGATTTGATTTATCAGGGCAAATTCGATGATGCAAGCAAGCTGTTTAAGGAATACTCGGATGAAAGTCCCGGCCTGCTTGGTAGCGCCGCCGGTCATTTGTCTGAGATTATCGGCGAATATCACGACATAACTCAGCAGATGAAACAGGGGCGGGACAAGGCATACTCGGAAAAATTGACCGAGCTGAACAAACTTAAGGATAAAAATGACGTTAATGACGTCAATGACATCATTGAAGTGCTTTCGGCGGTTGCCAATGTCAATGAGCTTGC
>JAFGBG010000041.1 GCA_016933295.1 Sedimentisphaerales bacterium
AGTTTTTAAGAGAATACTCCAGCAACGAGATGAGGATGCCGCATTACAAGCCGTTGCTTTAATGCATCAAGCTAATGTTGTTGATATTTCCTCGCCTATTGCGATGGATGCCGCCAAGATAAGTGCCGAACTCAAATTACCTATGGCAGATAGTTTTGTATTCGCCACTGCACGAGCATGTGATGCCACGCTGTGGACGCAGGATTCAGATTTTAAAGGTTTACCCAACGTTAAATTTACAAAGAAATAAATTTTCATAAATCATTAAATTATGCCCACCTTATTTGACTTTAATCGATGCGGCTTAGAAGTGCTTTTTATTTTGCTTTTTATCAAAACACATCGAAAATAAATGATAGTATAAACATATAATGTGCTTATTATTCTAAGGAACTCAAACTGACCGATTTATCATAAAAAATCGTCGCAAGTAAGTATTTAGCAATTACTTATCATAGGTTGTCATTTTTGCGAATGCAGGAATCTACTGTTGCGATATTATCAATGGATACCCGCTTTCGCGGGTATGACAGTGCGAGTCGGTCACTTTGAGTAAGGAATAGAAAGTCAAACATGGAAATTGGGCCGCAGCAAATTGGTAAATGGCTAATAGCGGCGGGGATTTTTATTGCCCTGTTAGGCGGGCTGATTATGCTATTGGGCAAAATCGGGCTGTTCAGGTTGCCCGGAGATTTCGAATTCGGTTCCCGGAACTGGCGGGTTTACATCCCCATTGCAAGCTGCATTATTCTATCGATTCTCCTGACGTTCATCCTGTGGTTGATTAATTATTTCAGGCGGTAAAATAGAATCTTCTAATCAAGGGTAATAAGCAGAAATTCCCGCTATGATTTCACATTGATGTGGATATAATCAAAGTCATGAAAAATGCCGAACTCAGCGCGATTTTCGAGCAGATGGCCGATGTGATGGAGATACTTGGAGAAGACCGCTTCCGCATCAACAGCTATAAAAAAGTTGCTCGTGTTATCGGAGAGCTGCCGAGCGACGTCGAGGATTTACTGTCAAGCGGTGAGTTGGCCAAGCTGCCTGGTATCGGCAAATCGAGTCTTGCCAAAATCGAGGAATTCATCATTACCGGCAAAATTACAGCCTATATTGAACTGCTCAAAAAAATTCCACCGACCCTGTTGGATTTACTCCGCATCCCTGGTATGGGACCGAAAGGAGTCAAGGCTGTTTACGAGCAGTTACATGTCACGAGTATCGCCGAATTGAAAAAAGCCATCGAGTCAGGCTCTCTTGCCGAGCTGCCCGGATTCGGAGAAAAAAAAGCGGCAGGTATCGCCAAAGGTATAGCATTTATGGAGACCTCCACCGGCCGGATACGACTTGACCAGGCGCTCGAAGCGGCGGAAATGGTTAACGGACTTCTGAAAAATTGTTCCGGAGATCTAAGCATTCATACCGCCGGCTCGTTGCGGAGGCGGGCCGAAACTATTGGTGATGTCGATATTTTAGTGGCCTCGGAAAAAGGGCAGGAAATCATCAGTGCATTCACCAAAGCCGGTTTTGTACGGGAGGTTCTGGCATCCGGGCCGACAAAAGGCTCGGCGATTATTCAGACCACAACAATTCCGGTGCATGTCGATGTGCGTGTAGTACCGGAAAAAAGTTTCGGCGCCGCGGCACAATATTTCACCGGCTCGAAAGAGCATAACGTTCGGTTGCGGGAAATAGCCGTAAAACAGAAGCTGAAACTGAACGAGTACGGTCTTTTCAAAGGAAAAAGGATGATAGCAGGGCGGACCGAGCAGGAGATTTATCATAAGCTCGGACTTGATTACATCGAGCCGGTGCTTCGTGAGGACCGCGGCGAGGTCGAAGCGGCAAAGAATCATTCGCTGCCGGAATTGATTCAGTTCAAGGATATCAAGGGTGACTTTCACATGCATACAACCGCCTCCGACGGCAATTGCGGGATTGCCGAGCTTGCCGAGACGGCAAAAGATTTGGGCTATAAATTCATCTGCATTACGGACCATTCGAAATCATCTGCTATTGCACATGGCCTTACGGCAAAAAGACTGGCCCGGCAAATAAAGGAGATTCGAGAACACAATGAAAAAATCAAAGGCATTACCATCCTGGCCGGAACAGAGGTGGATATCCTTGCCGACGGCTCTTTGGATTTCGACAATAAACTACTCACTGAGCTGGATTTCGTGATAGCATCGATCCATTCGGGCCTTGCAAGCCCGCGTCAGAAAGTTACGATCCGCACTCTAAAAGCTATGGATAATCCCTATGTAAATTGTATCGCACATCCGACCGGCAGACTTATCGGTCAGCGTGAAGCGATGGATCTGGATATAGCGGCTGTGATTGAACATGCCGCTCAAACACATACGGCACTTGAAGTTAATGCAAATCCGATGCGTCTTGACCTTAAAGATGTGCATTGCAAAATGGCAATCGATTCAGGTGTGAAACTTGTCATCGGGACTGATTCCCACAGCACGGGACAGCTTGGTCTGATTGGCTTCGGTGTGGCGACCGCCGGACGCGGCTGGGCGAGAAAAACAGACGTTCTCAACTGTCTTTCCGTTACAAAAATCAAAAGCTTTGTTGCGGCAAAAAGACCTTAAATATAAAAATGAAGCGATCAGTAAAAATTCTGCTCACAGGCCCGCCCGGCTGCGGCAAAACAACCGCTGTTATGACAATAATCCAAAAGCTGGACCGCGAGAAAGCGACGGGTTTTTATACGCAGGAGATCAGGCGGGATAATGTGAGGAAGGGATTTTCATGGATACGCCTTGACGGAGCGGTCGGTACGCTTGCTCATGTCGATATAAAAGGACGATTTAAAGTTGGGAAATACGGTGTGGATGTGGCGGGATTCGAAAAAGCGATCCTGCCTGTATTGGATGCAAAACAAACCGACACCGAATTGTTTGTTATCGACGAAATCGGTAAAATGGAGTGCCTTTCCGATAAATTTACTGCGGCGGTGCAACATCTTTTTGCCTCGGATAAAAACATTCTTTCCACGGTAGCTGAAAAAGGCGGCGGCCTGATAAAAGATGTGAAAAGAAATCCCAATGTGAAAATTTTTCAACTAAAGCGCAAGGGATGTGCAAAAATAATCACTGAAATTCTGGAACTTTTATCATCTAATTGAGAATACAATGCAAAACAAAATCATACATTTGGAAAGTCCAAAAAAGAACGGGCCAATGTCACTGGAACAGGCGATCTCTTCTCGGCGGTCCCGGCGTGATTTTCTGCCGAAGCCGCTCACACTTGAACAAATCGGGCAATTGGTCTGGTCCGCCCAGGGGCAGGAATCAGGCGGCAGGTACCGAACTTCGCCATCGGCGGGAGCAACATATCCGCTTGAGCTTTTTATTGTCACTGCGGATGGTATGTATCATTATCTAACCGACAGACATATTCTTCGACAGCTTGCAGATATCGATTTGCGGGCCGTACTTTGCTCAGCGGCATGGGGACAGGAATTTATCCGAATCGCTCCGCTGACACTTATTTTTGCCGCGGAATTCAGCCGGACCACCGATAATTACGGCAGACGTGGTGTTCGCTATGTCTATATGGAGGCCGGTCATGCCGCACAAAATATCCATCTCCAGGCCGAATCGTTAGGTCTCGGCTCTGTCGCGGTAGGGGCCTTTGACGATATCTCTGTCGGCAAAGCCTTATCTCTGCCGGAGAATTTCGAACCAATCTATATGGTAACAATCGGTTATTATCGGAAATAAAATTCGAGCTTAACAAACCTGAATAAAAAAAGAAATCGGGGCTTATCCGATAGAGTCATTTTGCCGATAAATCCTCGGTATTAGAGAAATTTACATGAATTTTGAACTTAGGTTCAACTGAAAGATTGTAAAAAGTGAGCCAAATTTTCAAGGGCCGTCTTCGGAGGAGGACGGCCCTTTTGTTATTCTTATGTGACGGACTGCCAGCCGATCCGGCCACCTATGCCGAGACCGCCGTTGACGACCGGACCGGCTTTTTTTTGATTTGTCGATAAGACAAGCGGCTTTAAGCCTGTTCCTTATGACAGTTGTTTCCTTTTCATCCTCCTCCTTCAAAAAGGCAAATCCGTCGTAGAAAAAGGAATTAGAGGCAGGCAACAATATAGTTGCTCTACTTTTCCCCTTTTACCACTATATTTTATTTACCAAATTAACTCGGAATTGTCAAAAAGAAAATATAGGAAATATATGCAATATAATAAGGAATACGATGTGGCTTGCGAGGTAATATAGCTAATAATATTAGGATTAATTTCCCAAAAAGACAGGGGGATTAATTAAATCGTATCATGAATTCACATAGAATCAAAAAATTAAACTTATCAGCTTTTTAGAAATGATCATGAAAGATATAAGTGTCTCATAAATAATATGTTATATTCTTTTACTCAATTCATACCTTTTTAGTATTACATAAGTAAGGTAGTTTTCAGGTTAAAAAATGATGTTTTGGAATCACTGGATAGAATGCCAAATCTGCTCCTGTGTTGCCTGGAAGGGGCCCAAATTAGCTTTAACCTGTACGCAGAATTTACCGTAAAAACCGTTAGGCACTCGCCACGAGTACCTGCACATGGAGCCTCAACCATACTCGAATTTCCCCGTAGCCAGGGTTTTTCCGTTTTCGTCGAGAATTCTGAATATGGGTTCCGGCTGCCTGCTTTTTCCTTTCGTCGCACCGGCGATGTATTTTTCTCCCGCACGCCCCTCAAGAGTCAAGCCTATGGATATAGTCTGATTGCTTATATTGATAGTATTAGTTTTGATTAAAAGAGGTGGCCCGGGTTTTTTGCCGCTTTGGTTGATAGAAGCAAGTGGCTGGCCTCTTACAGGTTCAAGAGACCAAGCAAGGCCGTTGGCATCAGTTATCGACAGTGATGAAAGGGTTGCTATCCTTTGCGGTAAAGTGGAAGAAGGGCTCTGAGCTCGGTTTTGAAATATCAGGATACCAGACAAAATAATTAGAACGGCGGCAAAACCGGCTAAAAGAACCTTTGTTTTTATTGACATATCCTTAAAGAAACTTAATAACACGGCTCGTACGATTTCATTCATGATATATCCAGCTTATCGAGCTTCTCGCTTATTTATTCTGGTTCCATATTTTTTCGAACCTGTACTGACAGATTATAACTTACTTTCTTAAAAATAAAATTTTTTTTCTTAATATATAGTTTCAATTGGGGTATAATAATTCTCTGATTTCTGAAATATTACCTCAAAATAAAAGACAGTAACTACAATGCGGCAGAAAAGAACATTCGCTTTTACATTGGTAGAATTACTCGTAGTAATTTCCATTATAGCTCTGCTGATGGGAATTTTGATGCCGTACTTAGGTAGTGCCCGCGAACAATCCAGAAGAGCAGTCTGTATGGCAAACCTTCATTCAATCGGACAGGCCATTTTTCTTTATGCTCATGACAACGACGACAGGCTCATTCCCGGTGACGGCAATGCCGCCTGGAATATCTGGGGTATGTGTACGGAAAAAGACGATCCCGAAAGGCGTTCGTACCAACCAATAAACCTCGGATACTTGATTTCTTCCGGCTTATTACCTTTACCCAATGATAATGATCATATATTTTTCTGCCCGTCCAGCAGAATGCCGGATGGTCGCCGACCGTATGAACAATTCGCCGGCAAGTGGGAAGTAAGCGGCAGAAATGCTCCGATATCGTATATGTTTAACAGCGCTCTTGATGGTTTTGGAAATGCAGTGCAGTTGGGCGATCAGCCAATTCTGTCACATGAAGACAAGATCAATTATTTGCTTGGCGACGGTAGTGTCCATCTTTTCAGAAGGACTCGTCTGGAATTCAGCGGCAGAAGTCCTGAATTGATTCAGGACTTATCGGCCAGAACCGGAGTATGTTTTCCGGATATTATGATTCATAACTGGCTCGAGCAGGATCGTATAGATATTAATGAAGCGACGGCATTTATTAACAATCCGGCACAATGGATGGACTTAAACAGCGCACTGTCTGATTCAAAGACTATACTTGTATCAGATATCGGGACAAAATCCCTCGTTTGCGATGTTGTGGGTGCATGGAGTTCCGAAACCAGCGCCGAAGAACCATCCTCTCATGGGTGAGGATAGACATAAAGCGGCCGTGTCGGTCGTCTCTGCAACCGCAGCATTAAGAGCATCTAAAAGCTTGCCCGAAAAGATCAGAATTTTGATGCTTTATCCCATATTTGTCGCCAAATAATGGCATTATTGAGAACAGCATCGTGCATTACCATACGGCTGAGGTCGTTGAATTCCTGTGAATTTGCATCTCCGAACACTTTGTTGAACGGGGCGCGGGCCGAGTTATCGCCGTACTTGTATTTTGACGGTGGCGCGAGAATACTGTTTACGGCGAACGAACCGCGGCAAATATTGATTATTTCAAGCCAAATGTCACCGGCTACGAGCTTGCCGATAGCGTTTGCTTTGAATTTTATACCGAATTTCTGGTCCACCTTCCGGGATTCTTTGAGAATTTCATCGGGGCTGACAGACATGTTTGCTGGCAGAAGCTTGTTTTTGCTGAATTTTGTCCCCACGAGCTTCGACCATGCCATTTCCATTTCTTTATGCAGACTGTTACTGTAACTGGCCAGTTTGCGGGCATCGCAGTGACATGGCATACAGGAATCGGCGACAAAGTGACTCAGCATGAAAAAGTACAGCGCAACCTGTTCCGCCTGTGTCTTTGCGTTCTTGTCGATTTGTTTGGCGAAACTTACGGTGCCCGGCAAAAGTTTATCTACAGTATCTTCTCCCATCAGCAGCAGATCGAGCATCATTACACTCATTGCCATCGCGCGATTAGCCAGATGCTGACCCGGCTTGTCAATGTCACCTTTATAGGGTTTGCCCCACCATGTGGATTTCAGAGTATTATCATTGTTAATATAATCTGTCATCAGGCGGGCATTACCGAGGCGTTTGAGTGTTTCCTTCTTATCGGCTATGAATCTGTCTTTGAGGTTACCTTTGTACGGCTTGATTTTAAAGATGTGATTTTCCGTTTTTGAGCCGCCTCTTTTGGAATCCTGCAAATCCGGTATCCAGGCTCCTATTGCGGCTTTGCCGGCGTGCGGTTTGAGCAATTTGACAAGGTTTTTCGCTTTGCCGCTGTCTTCGAGCAGGGCAATAGTGCGAACGGCTATCCATGCGTGTGTTCTCTGGTTCATTTTTGGCTCCCTTCCATTATGTGGTTATTCATATCATTTACACAATACGGCACAAAAATAAAAGATAATCACAGTGTATATGCTTTTCTTTTTTCGCCTTTAATGATGCTGAATAAAAGTGCCCGGTCTAAAACGTCTTTTAAGGCTCGCTTTATTTCTGATTATAGCCGGATATGTCGTTAAAACAAATATTTTTGGCTGTTTTTGAGTTGATTTATTAATATGCTTGGTTATTATACCGGCCAATGAAAGATTTAATTGCAGAAAGAGCCAATAAAATCGATGCCAGCGGGATAAGGAAAGTCTTCGCCTTGGCGGCATCCTTAAAAAATCCGGTAAATTTTTCCATAGGACAGCCGGACTTCGATGTGCCGGAGAAGCTAAAAGAGGAGGCTATAAACGCCATTAGGGCCGGTTACAACAAATATTCCCAAACTGCCGGAGACAATCTGCTTCTGGAAAAAATCGCCGGACAGGTCCAAAACGAGTTCGGCTGGGAAAATCCTTCGATCCTTGTGGCCAGCGGCGTCAGCGGGGGGCTGCTATTGACCTTTTTGGCTCTTATTAATCCAGACGACGAAGTCATTATCCCCGATCCGTATTTCGTTATTTATAAGCATATAATTAATATGCTGGGTGGAAAGTGTGTTTTTATTGACAGCTATCCCGATTTCAATCTTCCCGTCGATAAAATCGCACGGGCGATTACCGACAGGACCAAAATGATTATCCTGAATTCGCCCTGCAATCCGACCGGTGTCGTTTACTCCCGGCAGGAAATTGAATCGTTGGCAAAAATCGCCGCCGAGAAAGATATAGTTGTTCTGTGCGATGAGATTTACGAGAAATTCTGCTATGACGGCGATTGTCCGAGCATTGCCGGCTTTTATGAAAAGACTCTGTTGCTGCGGGGTTTTAGCAAGGCATACGCCATGACAGGCTGGCGCCTGGCTTATGTCGCCGCCCACGAGTCACTTAAAAACATAATCGAGCAGATGACCAAGATACAACAATACACTTTCGTTTGTGCGCCGTCGCCTTTCCAGAAGGCGGCGATTGCGGCGTTGGATTACGATGTCAGTGAGTATGTCGGTTCGTATCGGCATAAAAGAGACCTGTTGTATAACGGGCTGAAAGATAAGTTTGAGCTCATAAAACCGGGTGGGGCGTTTTATGCTTTCATCAAAGCGCCGGATGGAACAACAGCGACCGAATTTGTGGAAAAGGCAATCGCCAACAACGTGCTTGTTATTCCGGGAAATGTATTTAGTGAAAAAGATACGCACTTCAGGATAAGTTATGCAACCAGTGATGAAGAAATCCGGCGGGGAACAGATATTCTTCGCAGCCTGATACAGAGACAATAGTATCAAATTTTCTTCTGTGCGTTTTATCTTGACCAAATCATTCAAAACCGGTAAAACTGCCGTAAAATGAAAAACATTCAAATGCACAAGTGTACATTAACTCAGCAATGTATTATTTTTATCCTTCCGGCTTATTTTTTTTCGGGAAATCAACATGACTAAAGATATGATTTTTGGTATTGCCGGAGGATTGGGGCTGTTCCTGTTCGGTATGATTATTATGTCGGAGGGGCTTAAAAAAGCGGCGGGTAAGAAGCTAAAAAGTATTCTTGAGATAATGACAAAAAATCGTGTCATCGGCTGTCTGGTAGGGGCCGGTCTCACAGCCTTGATACAATCGAGCTCCGCATCGACCGTTATGGTGGTGGGATTCGTAAACGCCGGACTTTTAACCCTCAAACAAGCCATCTCTGTGATAATCGGCACAAATATCGGTACAACTGCAACTGCCTGGCTGGTCTCGATATCCGGTTTTCATGTTGAAATCTCAGCGTATGCACTACCTGCGATAGCAATTGGTGTTGGTCTTAAAGTATTCGGGCGTACCAGGTCGGTAAAAAACGCGGGAGAAATTATCCTGGGATTCGGCATTCTATTCATAGGAATAGAGTATATGAAGGGTGCGTTTGATGGTTTGGAAAAAAGCGAGCGTACTCAGGCATTTTTTGTA
>JAFGBG010000042.1 GCA_016933295.1 Sedimentisphaerales bacterium
ATGGCTCATATAATAGGTTCTATGGGGCTTTCCGTATTAAAGCCGCTGTTATTATATATGGTGACGGTTGTTCTCGGTCTGGGTATCCACGCAGTCGTGGTTTTGCCGGCGCTTTTATGGATTATCGGCAAATATTCGCCTTTTAAGCTTTTCAAAGATGTATTCAGCGCGATAGCGACCGCCTTTAGCACGGCCAGCAGTGCCGCTACGCTTCCGATTACTATGGATTGCCTCCAGGAAAATACCGGCGTATCCAACAAGATAACGAGCTTTGTTCTGCCGCTCGGAGCTACGATAAATATGGACGGAACGGCCCTGTATGAGGCGGTTGCCGCTATGTTTATTGCACAGGCGTACGGCGTCGAGCTGGGAATATGGCAGCAACTGATTATTATGCTCACGGCGACTCTTGCCTCGATCGGAGCGGCGGCGATTCCCAGCGCCGGTCTTGTCACTATGGTTATTGTCCTCAAGGCAGTTAACCTCCCGACCGAGGGCATTGCGCTGATTCTTGCCGTGGACAGAGTTCTGGATATGCTCCGAACTGCGGTCAACGTCTGGGGCGATACCTGCGGCACGGTCGTTGTGGCAAACCTTGAGAAGGAAAAATTAGGAACATAAATCTATTTGACATTAATAATTGACGGCTTTATGGTTTTATCCTTTCAAAAAGAAGCTTAGACGGGAATTTGATTTTATGTATTCACTTATCTCGATGTTTCTGGCACTGGCCATTCTAATTGTCCTGCTGCATTTGAAAATAAAGCTGGGCAGGGCGATGCTCCTTTCAGCCATTGCTCTGGCGATACTTCTTCGAGTTACTCCGGGGCAATTCTGGGCCGCCGCCGTTGACGAATGGAATACCAAGCCTTTGAGCCAGACTACCGGATATCTTATCGTTACCCTGACAGCCCTGGTTATGCTGGTCAACGTGCTCGGCACGGCGATGAAAGAAACGGGCGTCTCGCAGCGTTTGGTACCGGCCCTGCAGGGGCTGTTTAGAAGCAGGCGTTTTGCCATGGCGGCTATTCCGATGATAATGGGCCTGCTGCCGACACCCGGCGGAATTATGCTCTCGGCGCCGATGGTGCGGGACCTGGGCGACCATATCGGCGTCGAACGTTCGCACCAGGCGGCGATAAATTTTTTCTTTCGACACCAGTGGGAAACCGTCTGGCCGCTGTTTCCGGCAGTACCTTTGATCCAGGGTATGTTTGGAATATCAGCTTTGAGACTAATGTCATTCAATATTGCAATAACATTGTTCGGCACGATTAGCGGCATAATTTTCCTGCTGTTATTCGGTATTCCTCCGCGACAAAAGGGCAAACAATCTCACGGACGACTGACGCATAATTTCCAGGACTTTTTTCATGTTTTTTGGCCTATTCTTGTCGTCGCTGCACTTTACGCCGCAGCAAATATTCCCCCGGCGGTCGGACTGTTCTGTGCGATAGTTGTCTTTCTTTTTTTTCATAAAGTTGCTCTGAATCGATGGCCGGCGATTTTCAAATCCGGACTCGAGCCTGATTTTGCCCTTTTAATTTTCGGCGCACTTTTCTTTAAGCTCAACCTCGAAGCTGGCAGTGCAATTACTAATGTCGTTGATTTCTTTGAAAAGATGAGTGTGCCTGCATATTTCGTGATTTTCTTTCTGCCCTTTCTTGTTGCATTTATGACTGGCTTAACAATGCCGACCGTTGCGATGACATTTATATTTCTTCGGACTTTCATCGGCACCGGCGAGGAAGCCAGAATGGGGCTTGAAACTCTCGCCTTTTCGGGCCTGATGGTGGGGCTGTTTCTTACACCCGTGCATTTATGCCTGGCTCTTTCGGCCAGCTATTTCAAAGCACCGCTGATCAAAATCATTATCAAAGTACTGCCGCCCACAATTTTCGTTGCCGCCGCCGGTATTTTAATGGCCGTCCTTTTCGGATAACATGCCATTTTTTGCCTTTGTTTTTTTGACCCCTAAAATAATAAGATTCTGCTTAGCAATGACATAACTAACCTGATAACAAGCATTTATAAAACTATCCCCTAAACGCTACCCGCTGATTGCTAAGCAAAATTGGGTTCGTTTTGCAAAAAAAGGTGCAAAGGCACAGAGGTGCATAGGTCCAAAGGCACAGAGGTGCATAGGTGCAAAGGCACAGAGGTGCATAGGTCCAAAGGCACAAAAGTGCATAAACCCGATTCGAGCCGACAGGCTTAAATTTTGACCCGTTCGGCTATGCTCAGGGCAAGTTTTTGAAATGTAATTTTGCGATTTGACTTTTACATTTTGGTTTTAGACTTTACGCTTTAAACTTTGAATTTTTTAAGGTTTTGTTCGCTGATTCCCGCCCAGCCCAATTTGATCATTGTCATTATTAAATTGTAGAATCGTATTATATTGCGTTCCGGCAAAATTTCAAGCAAAATCCCCGCTTTTCCGGCAGATTGTCCTTGAGTCGGCACGTTGTTTAGTGCCTCGTGGTTCGTGACTCGACGCTTGTCATTCTGCACCTATAAGACTATGCTCAAGGTAGGCTTGATTAGAACAATGTATTTGCAAGGAGGTTGCTAATAAGGAAGCAGAAAGGCAGAAGCGACTGTGCCTAAAGCACTGTTTTCTGAAATTCTTGACCGAATCATACAATTGTGTTTTTTGTGTATACCTGCAAGACCAGGATGATGTGCGGTACTGTTGAAATACAGATTCTTGAACGAATGAGAACGATGGTAGTATGCCAAAATAGTTGGAAAAAGTGACTTTTCGACGCTTTTGTCAGAATTCGTTGGCGTTTTTTGTGAGAAAACTTGCTGATTCGACCAGAATAGAATTTTGTTGTTAATGAAATTAAGTTATGTTATTATAAGGGTTAATGAGTGCAGGAGCGGTTCAGTGGAGTATAAATCGGAAATCCCTGGAAGGTCAAAATGAAAAGATTCATCAGTCTAAATAAATGTGTGACGGTTGCGATAATTTTAGTGTTTGCATCAGTCTGTATTGGGCAAGATTTTCCCTATCCGCCGACGGAAGGACAAATCAGGATTGTCAGTTGGAATATAGAGAAACTTGGTCAACGCGAGCCGCTGCGTACTTCTCAACAGCTCAGTGATCTTGCCCAGAGAATGCTAACGTTCGAAGCAGCGATTTTTGCACTTCAGGAAATTTTTACACCATCCAAATTGGAAACTATCAGGAGTCATATGGGTTCTTCGTGGAGAGCCTATTGTGGAGGAGAGGAGTATGCATTTCTTTATGACGAGACTAAAGTTGAACTACTTTCCGCAAACGCAATTACTAACTTGAGCAATCCACCTTACACAGTTTACCCGTATGATTCGCGAAGACCTATAACCGTTGTATTTCGCCCGATTGGAGGAGTATGGCCGTTTCGTCTTATAGATATACACTGTGCGACGGGGCAGACAGGATCTCAAGAAGGAACCTGGCTCAGGTCGAAAGTCATTGAGTATTTGGAGGATGGAGGTGAAACGGATCAGATAATCATACTAGGTGATTACAATGCTTGGCCTGGCAAACCATTATTTGATGAGCTAGTCGAAGGTAATATACTTTCGACTTTGCCCCATGAAAATGGTGATAACACTTCATCTCATCTAGATACAACCTGGTGGCCTGCAGATTGGTTTTGTGTTACTGAAGCCTTAAAAGATAGGGTACCAAAACGCTCAACTTTTGTCATTCGTTGGGAACATTATGGTGAAACAAATGTGGAGTTCGAGGCTACCTATAGCGACCACTTACCCGTCTTTGCGGATCTTGCGGTTGACATTTCTTTCGCCACAGAAAACGGCTCCATCGAGAATGTCAACAATGGTAGTAGATATGATCATTTTCGGCATGCCATCCTTGAGGCCCAAGAAGGTGACCTGATTGTTGCCGCACCGGGAATCTATTCTAATTTCGATAACCTTGATTTCAAAGGCAAGCAATTAACACTCAGGTCAATCGATCCCAACGACCCGGCTGTTGTGGCAGCCACTGTTATCAGTAGCGACAGCCTAAATGCTGTGGTGACATTCTCTGGTGGGGAAGATTCTAACAGCGTACTCTCCGGTTTCACTATCACCGGAGGCCTCAACGGCATATATTGCTATGACGCTTCTCCGACAATTACAAACTGCATAATTAAAAGCAATTATGAGGCAGGTATGTTTTTGTACGGCGGAAGCAATCCAAAAATTTACCAATGCAACATTATCGCCAATGCCGGTTCCGGCATTGAGTTACCAGACCAAATATTCGGACGCAGAAGAGAACGTAACTATCCTGAAATATCAAACTGCATTGTCGCCGCAAACGGCCTGTATGGTATTGCCGAAGGACTGCCGACAATTACAAACTGCACGATTTGCGATAATATCGAAGGCGGCATATCTAATTCGTCTGCAACGCTCACTAATTCCATCGTTTACTTTAACGGCGATGGTTCCGTCGCAGCCCAGATAACAGGTGATGAAGTTACAATAACCTATAGCGATGTCCAGGGCATCGGTCAGGACGGCGGGAATATCGACGCAGACCCGCTGTTTGCCGATAAGACTAATGGCGATTATCATTTAATGTCACAGGCCGGCAGGTGGGATCCATATAGCCAACTATGGATTAAAGATCCGCTCACCAGCCCGTGCATTGATGTCGGTAGTCCGGATTCGGATTGCTTTTGGGAGCCATTCTCGAATGGCGGATGCATTAATATGGGAGCCTATGGCGGGACGCAGCAAGCGAGCAGGTCTTTGATAGATGGAAAAATTGGATGGGAGGATTTCGAGACTCGTGATTTCAGCAGCTTCAACTGGGAATTATCCGGCGATGCAGATTGGGAGGTTGTTTCTGATGAACACAATTCTGGAAATTCCTGTGCGAAATCCGGATTAATATTTGATAACCAGACAAGTTCATTAGAGCTAACACTTAATTGTGCTGCCGGAAATATTAGTTTTTATTATAAAGTCTCTTCGGAAAGACTTTTTGACAAATTAATATTTTTCATCGATGGTCTCGAACAAGGTCAATGGTCATATGAGCAGGACTGGACTCGGGTAACATTTCCTGTAGAAGCCGGCTCACGAGTATTCAAATGGGATTATGTAAAAGACGAGTCAGAATCTTCTGGTCAGGATTCCGCATGGCTTGATGATATTGTTTTTCCACTGAACTGAAATAAGCAATAGAAAAAGATTAACAGGAATTTACCGCAGTTGAAGGTGCGTATCTTTTTGATTGCAGAAGCTTTTATTGACAAAAAGTTCAATTCATTTATCATTTCCTTAAAAAAAAGAACGAGTCCGCTCAAAATATTTCATACAGGAGAGCTGAATCTTATGAGAAAAATCGAAATAAAAAACAAGCTACGGATTGTCTTTTGTTTGACGTTGCTTTTCGCCGCTTCGACGGTTTTCGGGCAAACGCAGGGCGTGGCGCCCAACATGTCATTTACCGTATCGATGTCCGAGCCGAACAGCCATCTTTATCATGTCGAATTTTGTTGTGAAGGTATAAAAACCGATACGATAGATTTCAAGATGCCCGCGTGGACACCGGGTTACTACCGGGTTCTTAATTTCGCAAAAAATGTCAGGGAATTTTCCGCCGCAGACGGCAGCGGCAAAACTCTCGAATGGGAAAAGGCGGCGGATAATATCTGGCGGGTAAAAACCGCCGGAGCAGATAGAATAATCCTGAACTACGACGTATTTGCTAACGGCAGGTCGGTGGCCGAGAGCCTGCTGAATGAAAGCAGGGCGTTCATCTCACCGACGTCGGTCTTTATGTATGTCGCCGGCAGATTAGATGATCCAGTGACGGTAAATATTGTGCCGCACGAAAGTTTCAGCCGGATTTCCACCGGGCTGGATCGGATTCGTAGCAGGGAAAATTTCTTCCTGGCAGTGGACTTCGACACTCTTTACGATTGTCCGATTTTTGTAGCAAACCAGGAAGTTATCCCGTTCGAGGTAAGGGGGATACCTCATAACATGGCAATCGTAAATCCCGGCGAGTTCGACCGCGAGAAACTTATTTCGATACTTAGACGGATGATTGAGGCGGCGGCCTCGGTCGTTGGCGAGATTCCCTACAGACATTATACGTTTATTATGATGGGCAGGGGACAGGGCGGCCTGGAACATTCCAATTCAATGGCGGTATATACCCGCCTTCCCAACATGGACGAGCCGAACGATTATGGACGCTGGCTGAGTTTTATCACCCATGAATATTTTCATCTTTATAACGTTAAGAGGATACGGCCGGTTGCACTGGGGCCTTTCGACTACGACAAGGAAAATCGAACGAATATGCTATGGTTTGCCGAGGGCGGCACGGTTTATTATGAATACATTGTTCTAAACCGCGCCGGTTTTATGAGCAGAAGCGATGTTCTTGAGGAGTTCGGCAAAAGTATAAACGGCTATGAAAGCTCGCCCGGCAACAAAACGATAACTGTCGCGAAAGTAAGTTACGATGCGTGGACAATGCCTTTCTTCGGCGGCGGCGATAAAATTTCTTATTACGATAAAGGATCGGGACTTTGTGTGTTGCTTGATTTGAAAATCCGCCACGAGAGTAAAAATAAAAAATCACTCGACGATGTGATGCGGATTTTGTATCAGAAGTATCACAAGCAGCTCAAAAGAGGTTTTACCGACGAAGAATTTGCCGCAGAATGCGAGGCTGTTGCCGGCTGCTCTCTGAAGGAATTTTTCGAGTACGTTTATACGACAAACGCGATCGATTATAAAACGTATCTCGGTTATGCCGGGCTGGAGCTCGACAGGCCGGATGAAAATGCCGAAAACGGCAGGATTCGTATAAAGCAACTGCCGGAACCGGACCAGTTGCAGGCGGCGATTTTAAATAGCTGGTTGAAACAATAATAGCGGCAGATGAAGCTATGCTGATTTTGTTCTTATCGAATGTTCATGAAGTACTATCTATAAAGATGTTTTATGAAAAAACAGATTCTCGCCAGATATGAGCTGACGGAGCAAAACGAGGTTGTTATAGATGTTTCTATCCGGACAGTTGAAGATTTGTATAATAATTTCGACAGAACCGCTCCATATATGAAGAAGGACCTTGACCAGGAATTTGTCGATTATATCATCGACTCTGTACGCGAGGTCGGCAATAATAGTTTTATTATCAGGATAACACTTTCTAATATGCCGGATGAAATCACAATGAGTCGGGTTCGCAGCAGTATTTATACATTCTTTCAATATTTGAAAGACATAGAACGCAGGGCGCTCGAAACAATGTTCAGGCGGTCGTTTATGCTTTTTGGGATTGGCCTTGCATTGCTGGCGCTGGCCATAGCAGCCACACGAAAATTCTCTTCAAGCGAAGGTGTCCTGGCCGAAGTCTTTGCTCAGGGATTGACTATCGCCGCATGGGTGTCACTGTGGGAGGCGATTGCCAATTTATTTGTCGAATGGCGCCCACATACAAAATCCATAAGGTTGTATGAGCAGGTTATGAATTCACCGGTGATGTTTCGCCATCTTCCTGTAAATCAAAGTGCCGCCGGGCATAATGTTGTACCTGAATCATGAGATATTATGTGAATTTAGCCTTTTAGTGACAGCTTTTGTATAAGCAAAGTGCAGGGACGGTTTGATATTCTCTAAGGCCGGGTTTTAATAGTCGGATGTAAAAAAAATATTTATTATCGCATAATTTCAAGTTCTAATCGGATAAGGAAATAAAATGAAGAATAATTTATCGACTGTAATATCATTTGCGGCGGTTTTTTGTGTGATTTCCCTTAGCGGCTGCGGAATGCAGCAGCGGCTGCCGGTCGTGCTCATGGAGACCGAATTCGGCGATATTAAGGCCGAGCTTTATACGGACAAGGCCCCGGTTACGGCGGGGAATTTCCTTCGGTACGTCAAGGAAGGCAGATTTAAGGATGCCGTATTTTATCGCGTTGTGCGGATGGACAACCAGCCGAACGATAAGGTCAGGATTCAGGTCCTCCAGGGCGGGCTTTATGACGACAATCACCCGGCAAAATTGCCTGTGATAAGGCACGAAACGACTAAAGAGACGGGCGTGCGGCATAAAAACGGCATGCTGTCAATGGCGAGATGGGGGCCGGGCACGGCTGATTCTGAATTCTCTATTTGTATCGGCGACCAGCCGGAGCTGGATTTTGAAGGCAAAAGGAATCCGGACGGGCAAGGTTTCGCCGCGTTCGGGCGTGTAATCGAGGGTATGGATGTCGTTCGTAAGATACATAAATGTAATGCCGAAGGACAAGCGCTTAAGCCGTTTATTAAAATAGAGAAAATGTCGTTGTTGGAGCCTCAGATGTGAAGCAGTCGAGATTTTCTTTACATTTATACATTAATTTGTGTGTTTTTTCTTAGGCAAATAGTTTTTTGTACTTTTTTGCATATCTTCGTTTTTTGAATCGAAAACGCATTTTTTTCTTGAAAAAATACGTAGTTCCCACAATAGACTTACTTTCATTTTTTTGCTAAAATATAAATTGGTAAAATGTTAAAAAAGGGCTGTAAAAGCGGAGGTTTACAGCCCTTTATTTTTGCCGGGTTTTCGAGTCTAAATTACCTATATTAACAATTGCTGCTATTTCCACATCAGAAAAGTTATTTTATAATGCACTTGTCTGATTCTTTGTTATAATGACAGTTCATCAAGGATGAACTGCAGGGAGAAAATTGCGGCAAAAAATTTATAATTTTGTTATTTGTATGCAAAAGGCAAAAAAATTCTGTAACTTTTGTACGAAATCTTCGTCTTATTAATAGTAAAGCGCGAAAGTGCTCTTTGTCTATTTTTATAGTTAATAAAAACAGAGGAAGAAAAATGGAAAATAGAAAGTCTTTGCAGGTTGTCGTGGGGATAGTTGTGATAGTTCTGGCTGCAGGAGTATTTGCACAGGATGAACAATGGCTGCAATATCATTCGGAGCGCCAGGCATATCAAATAGTCGGTGATATGGGCAGCTCCACATCAGAACCGTCCACAAGCAAACCGGAAGGTGTAAAACTGCCGGATTTTAAGAATGAAGAGCCGTTTTTCTTCGAGTGGTCGTCGCCGATGGTAGAGGGCGGCAAATTGTGGATAGCTTTGGATCGAACAAATCCGCAGGGTCATTATGATCGTTTGTATATCGATTCGAACGGAAACGGTCATCTCGACGATGAAACGGTTATAAATCCATATCAAACCGAGCAGTATTATACGTATTTCGGTCCTGTAAAGGTGGTGTTTAAAGGCCAGGACGGACCGATTACGTATCATCTGGATTTTAGGTTTTTGAACTACAACGAACAAAACAAAAGGCTGTATATCTTTCCGGCCTGCTGGTATGAGGGGCAAATCACGGTGGGTGGGAAGACGAAATACTGTGTGCTTATCGACCAGAATATCAACGGCGTATTTAACGACAAATCTCTCGAAGCTTATAAAAGTGACAGAATACGAATAGGCGAAAAAGGTGATCGCGACAGTCGTTATGTCGGCAAATACATCGAAGTTGACGGGGTATTGTACGAGCCGGAAATAGCACGTGACGGGGCTTATATCAAACTCACCAAAGCCGAGAATGTTAAATATGGAAGTATTCGGCTGCCGGATACGATTACGGAATTTTCGGCGGGCGGCGAAAACGGGCTGTTTAACAACAAGCCCGAAAACGGCAAAGTCACGCTGCCAGTCGGGAAATATCGAATCAGCTCGTGGGCGATTGATCGCGTTGACGACAACGGCGGGAAATGGAAACTCCAGGGTAATATATATAACGACAAAGGCGATTTCGACATAAAGGAAGGACAATTGATCGAGCAGCTTTCAATAGGTGAGCCGATTGTTTCCAACCTGACGGCCCAGGCCAGCGATGAAGGAGCTTATGCGTTCAGACAGACATTGGAGGGCAAGCTCGGCGAGAACATCTCCTTGACACTTAACGGCTCCAGGCCGCAGGCTCCGAAGCTGCATATAAAAAGCGAAGACGGGCAATATGACCGAACTTATAGTTTCTCATATGGCTGAGGCGGCACATGTTCGCTCTCGTGGCGAGAGCCTAAAGGTGTATCCGGCAAAATAACTGCGAACGTCGAAATAAGCGGGCCGTTCAAGATTGAGGGCAAGCCATATACGATGACATTATCGAGTAAAACGACGGCGGAAACAACACCGAATAACAAAGCAAGAACTTCCGTGCCTGCTGCCAAAGTCGTACGAATGACTTCTGCTTCCGGCAGTAATTGAGATTCGGTTTGCGAAAAGGATGAGAGCTAAACTGCCGTAATTTAGCCGGCGGGCTATTTGCCGTCATTGCCAGGATTGCGGTCTTAACAGATTTTTTAAGCACATAAATTGAACATTTATAGTTTTGTGGGGGCGACAGAGGGATGTTTTTATGCGCAGAAAAGAAATTGCATTAACTTTCCTCGGCCTTCTGCTTTTTTTCACCAATCGTTCATCCGCCTCACCGTTAAAAGAAATCACCTGCAAAGGCAAAGTCCTGGATTCCCAGAGACGGCCTGTTGCCGGAGCAAAAGTTGCCGCTTACGAAATGTTCTCGAAAGACGGGGTAGGCAATGTTTTCCTGCGTCCGCTCGGCGATACTGTTACGACAGGTTCCGACGGTGGATTTATTTTTAAAACCGAGTCTGAATCCTTCTTAAAATATTTCTTTTCTTCATCTGATAAGCTTATGTACGGTTATATTGTTGCCGTAAAGGATGGATACTCATTGGGATGGAGCGCTTGGGATATGAGCGAGGATGTGGAGGCCGAGATAGAACTTGGTTGGCCTCAATGTCTTGAGGGAACGATTGTTGACGAAGCAGGTAAACTTGTTGCAAGTGCCGAAGTTCGCGCTGTTTTATATAGAAAAACCGAATCTGTCGGTTTTATAAATGATACCGAATGGCTGCCGGGGATAGGGCCTTTAGAGTCGTTGGCGGCGAAAACGGATAGTGAGGGCAGATTCGAATTTAATAATATTCCGGAGGATTCGAGTGTTGATTTGTTTATTAGGGCAGAAGGCAAAGCCGCTATAACTACATATCAAAGCGAATTAGGCCCTTCTTTTAAGGCGGGGCAAACAAATGTCAGAGTTGTTTTACCTGATGAGGGCTGCATCGAGGGCAGGATTATTGATACGGGCAAAAACGAAGGAATTGCCGGAGTGGAAATAACAGCGATGCCTCGGATTTCTTCGGTGGGGGCAATAACGGTACCGCGATTTTCTGCCGCATTTTATCAGCCTTTTGTATGTGTTTCAGAAGACGATGGAAGTTTTGCGATCGGGGGGTTTCCTGAGGGGCAATATTGTTTACGGGGAAATTTTCCTTTTCATGATAATATAGGTGTTGAATCAGGCAAAACATCTGATTTTATTATTGAATGCAGCGACGTTGTCCATGGGCATGTAACGGGACCTGATGGCAAACAGGTTGTCGATGCTGAAGTCCAGATTAGACAGTATCAGGACCTTAAAGCGGGCGGTTCGTGGAGAATCCGTACAGGTAATGTTAGAACCGATAAATCAGGCCGATATATTCATACCGACATCGGCGGGCCTTATACTGTGGGAGCGATATATCGTGAAAAAGTTCCGAGTGAAGAAGGTTATAGATTCCAATACATCAGATGGAATGAAGCTTTTAATGGCAGCCGGCAGGTGGATTTCCAGTTCAATTCATTTCCGGAAGGCACGGCCAATTTATCCGGCAGGGTAGCGGACCAGAACAGCGAAGCTATTGAGAATTTCGCCGTAAGTATTCAGACAAAAGTGGACTGGAACGACTATTCAGGTGGCTATTTGTTTAATCATGGCTGTTTCAGGTTATTCGATAAGGCCGACGGTAAATATGAGATAGGGGATTTACCCGCTGGGACATATCATGTATCAATCTACAATCCTTATGATAGTAAGCGATATAATTTCCCTCGCCTTGATGAACTTGTTCTCGAAAAAGGCAAAACTGCCACTGTCACCTGCAATGTTATAAAAAAAGATGTTTATTACGGCAGGATTCTGTTTGAAGACGGCTCTGCAGTATTTGTGGATTCGCCTCCGTGGCAGGGTGCTAAGAGTCATGTGAGTGTGCCATCTGAATACGGCAGTTCTTCTGTGTCTATCGACAAGGATGGATATTTTGAAGTCTTTTTTACGAATGAAGAGCTTGAAAAAGCAAGAGACGGCGAATCTGAGATGAGGATATATTATCCGTCTTTCACGGAAGAACTCGTTAGTTATACGCTTGGAACTTTCCCCTTAGAGCTGCTTTCCAAGGATAAAAAGGAAGCCGGAGTAGTCAAATTGCCTAAACCGACTTATACACCTTCGATAAATCTTAAAAATGCTCCGTCCCTCAAACAAAAACTTCTGCCGGGATTCGATGGAATAACGATTAATGTCGATGCGGCCCATTACAAAGACAGGATAATGCTCGTTTGCTTTTTCGATATGCAGCAGCGGCCGTCGAGGAATTGCATTCTGCAATTGAGCAAAAGGGCACAAGAGTTAGAGACGCAAGATATTGCCGTTATTGCTATTCAGGCTTCAAAGATAGAAAAAAGAACTTTAGACGATTGGGTGAAGGAAAACAAAATTTCTTATCCGATTGGAATGATTGAGAGTGCTTCTGAAAAGACCCGTTTTGCCTGGGGTGTGAAATCTCTGCCGTGGTTGATTCTTGCCGATAAGCGGCATATTATTATCTCCGAGGGATTTGCCGTGAGTGAGCTGGATAGCAGGATTATGAACTAAAAAAGAATTTAAGGGGTAAGAAAATGTCAAGAAGATTGATAACAGTCATATATCTCAGTCTTATAGTTTGTCATATTAATTATTCGATTGCCCAACAGGAAAAAGAAATCAC
>JAFGBG010000043.1 GCA_016933295.1 Sedimentisphaerales bacterium
GAGCAATTTAACTGGTACGGCTTCTGGGATTACGGTGATGTAATGCATTCTTACGATAACCTGCGGCACGTGTGGCGTTATGACCTCGGCGGCATGGCATGGGATAATTCCGAGCTGGGAACCGATATGTGGCTTTGGTATAGTTTCCTGCGGACCGGGCGGGCGGATATATTCCGCATGGCAGAGGCGATGACGCGTCATACGGGCGAAGTGGATTGTTATCATCAGGGACGTTTTGCCGGGCTGGGATCGCGGCATAATGTTCGTCACTGGGGTTGCGGCGCCAAAGAGGCCCGCATCAGCCAGGCGCCTTATCGACGCTTCTATTATTACCTGACGACCGACGAGCGCACCGGCGATATTATGCGTGAAATGTTGCAGGCCGACCGGAGAATAGTTCAGTTCGACCCGATGCGCCTGGCTCAGCCGGCCACCGAGGCAGAAAAAAAATATCCGACGCGAGTGCGGCTCGGACCGGACTGGTTCGCCCTTGTGGGAAACTGGATGACGGAATGGGAGCGGACGGGTGACACTAAGTGGCGCGATAAAATTTACGCCGGCATGGATTGTTTGTGTGAGATGCCTCTTGGTTTGCGTTCCGGCAGAAATCTGGTTATGGGATTCGATCCGGATACGTGTAAACTCTACCAGTTATCCGATGACGCCGGAGTTTACAATCTTGCGACAATTATGGGCGGCGCCGAAGTAGTGTTCGAGCTTAATATGATGGTTGACCACGAAAAATGGCAAAAGGCCTGGCTGCAATATTGCCGGTTGTATAACGCTCCGAAAGATTTGGTTATCAGGGATATGACTACCGGCAGCGAAGGCTCCGACGCATCTTATGTTCGGGATGGACGGCTTGCGGGTTATGTCTATCTTCAAACAAAGAGCGAGGCGTTTTTACAACAGGCGGTTAATTCGCTTGTGCGAAGCCGCGGCCGAGGGCGGCAGGATTCGGCGATTCGACGAATCGAAGGGCCGGAAGTCCTGAATCCTCTCGAAGAAGGGCCTGGTATGAATACCAACGGTGCCGCTCAGGACGGGCTTACTACAATAGCGGTTCTCGGAATGGTCGGTGATTATCTGCCGGAGGAAATGCCTCAACGGGATGAAACATCCGGTGGTTTTAGAGGAGGACCCCGCCGGGACGGCGCCCGCAGATAACGGTGGGAACCGCCAAATAGAAAATCCTGCTTTCAAAACTCGGATATAGACAGTAATATGAGGTCAGCTTTTTTGAAAGGAGATTATTTAATATGAAAAAAAACATCCTGTTTACCTGTATTGCCCTAATACTTCTGCTATCGTCTTCTGAATATTTGTATGCTTCCTCGAACTCTACGGACGGCAAAATAGACCGCTTCGCGTTGGTTAATCGTCATAATGTAGTTATCAAAGAACCCAATTCTCTTAATCCTTTGAGTGTCGGTAACGGCGAATTTGCTTTTACGGCCGATATCACCGGCCTGCAGAGCTTTCCGGAATTTCACGAAAAAGGAATGCCTCTCGGTACGCAGTCTCAATGGGGCTGGCATTCCATGCCGAATACGAACGGCTACAAATCATCCGATGCTTTGCAGGAATATGAAGTTAACGGACGCAAAATTCCGTACGCCTCGGGTGGAGGTTCCAGGGGATATTCGCCCGCCGCGACATGGCTTCGTTCCAATCCTCATCGTTTGCATCTCGGCCAAATCGGCCTGCGTATGACCAAATCCGACGGCTCTGCGGCAAAAATTGAGGATTTGAAAAATACGTCACAGATATTGTATTTATGGAACGGTTTTTTAAACAGCCGGTTTGAAATTGAAGACGAGCATGTTCAAGTCCAAACGTTTTGTCATCCCCATCGTGATATTCTGGCGGTGCGGATTGAATCAAAGTTACTGCGGCAGAATAAGCTGTCTGTTGCTCTCGCATTTCCCTACGGAAGCGATGTATGGCGAAATGCTGCGGACTGGGAACACCCCAACAAACATCAGACTCAACATGAGATAAAAGACGGCCAGGCCGACTTGTTGAGGATTCTGGATGACGATCGGTATTATGTCCGAATCGCCTTTTCGCGGGGAGGGCGAATCGAAGCTAAGTCACAGCATGAATATGAAATTTCCCGGCCTGACGGCGACTTTTTGGAAATTGTATTTGCTTTTTCCCCGGAACAGATTTCTCAGCCTTTGCCTGATTTTCAAACCGTGCGTAATGAATCTTCCAAATACTGGCAGGATTTCTGGTCGAGCGGCGGTGCGATCGATTTTTCACAATGTACCGATCCGCGTGCCGCAGAGCTTGAAAGGAGAGTTGTGCTCTCGCAGTACTTAACGGCTATTCAATGTTCGGGCTCTCGCCCCCCGCAGGAGACGGGCCTGGTCTGCAATAGCTGGTTCGGCAAATTTCATCTGGAGATGCATTGGTGGCACGCCGTTCATTTTGCACTGTGGGATCGTCTGCCGCTGTTGGAACGCAGCCTGCCCTGGTATAAGGACATACTTCCAATAGCTAAAGCTAAAGCTAAATTACAGGGTTACGATGGTGTGCGATGGCCCAAGATGACTTCACCGGACGGGAGAGACAGCCCGAGCTCGGTAGGTGAATTTCTAATCTGGCAGCAGCCGCACCCGATTTATTATGCCGAGCTGTGCTATCGAACTAATCCGAATAAAGAGACTCTGGAAAAATATAAGGATATCGTTTTCGAGAGTGCCGAATTTATGGCTTCGTATCCGGTATGGGACGAAGCAGGCCAACGTTATGTTTTAGGCCCAGTTGTAATTCCGGCTCAGGAAAGCTATGGACGATATAAAGGCAGCACTATAAATCCGACCTTTGAACTGGCGTACTGGTATTGGACGCTCGATACGGCACAAAAATGGCGCCAGCGGCTCGGTATACAGCGAGAGCCGAAGTGGGATAAGGTTATAAAGAATTTGTCACGTCCTACTGTTCGCGAAGGTGTTTACACCGGGATCGAAACGTCACCTTATACGATAACCGAGGACCATCCTTCGATGCTTTGTGCGCTCGGATTTTTGCCGCAGAC
>JAFGBG010000044.1 GCA_016933295.1 Sedimentisphaerales bacterium
AAGCAGTCCAGGCCTGGCACAATTGTTGGCTCAGCTTCGATATACGCCGCAAAAGAAACGGCGAAAACAGCTCGAAGCCGCGGAGAAGCTCTTTGAAATCATACAGAAGGACAAGGAATATCCCTTCGAGTTCGTGTGCTTTCGCATTACAGGATTCCACCTCAAGCAGGAAATCGCCGGCGACCTTATCAAAGGTGACGAGCTTTTGGAAGACCTGCGTGTTTTCATCTCGAAACTCAGCGGCCAGATCGCCAAGCCCGCCTCGGAGCAGAAAGAGAAAATTTACACCGTCGAAGAGCTGGCGAAAACTATGGGAGTTTCGACCAAAACGATTTATCGCTGGCGAAAGCTGGGTTTGATTGCGGAAAAATTCGTTTTTCATGACGGCACGAAACGTTTGGGCTTTTTGCAGTCTTTCGTGGACCGGTTTCTCGAGGAAAATCCGCAACTGACCGGCAAGGCGAAAAGTTTTGAGCGACTGACGAGTTCGCAGAAACAGTTTATCGTAAAGAAAGCCGCCAAACTTGCCGCGACCACAGATATGTCGCGATATCGGATAATCGAAAAAATAAGCGCCGAAACGGGTAAATGTCACGAGACTGTCAGGTATATACTCTTAAATTACGACAAGGCAAATCCCGACAGGGCCGTTTTCAAAAGAGCCTCCGGCGTCATCAGCCCGTCCCAGGCCGCCGAGTTATACAAACTCTACAAACAAGGCTGTGACATCAAAGAGCTGATGCAGCGCTTCGAGAGGAACAGAAGCTCGATATACCGGATTATCAACAAAAGGCGCGCGAAGGTCCTGTTGGCCAAGAAAATCGAGTTCGTGGCGAGCGAGGAATTTTTCGCCGCAGACGCCTCTTCGTCAATTCTCTCGGAACCGTCCGACGAAATACAGCCGTTGTCCGGCGATAATTTCGAGCCGTTCAAACTGGCCGGCGGCTCGCTGACCGAATATCTTAATATATTAAAGAGCGTCCCCGTACTCAACAGGGAAAGCGAGGTCGAGCTTTTTCGACGGTATAATTATCTCAAGTACCTCGCCTGCCGGGAACGTGACGAGATAAAACCGGCACATATTTCCGGCAAAAAACTCGGGCGTATCGAGCAATACTTAAGCGAGGCCGAGAATATACAGAGGCGGATTATCGAAGCGAATCTCGGCCTCGTGGTCGGCGTCGCCCGCAAGCATATTTCCGCAAGGGCGAGCATGCTCGATCTGGTCAGCGAGGGCAATGTCTCGCTGATGCGGGCGGTCGAGAAATTCGATTATACCAAGGGCTTTCGTTTCACCACTTTCGCATCCTGGACGATAGCCAAGGATTTCGCCCGTAAGATTCCCGCCCAGGCGCCCCGAATGGACAAGACAACGGCGGCTTCACTGGCGAGTTTCCATCGTGATTTGAAAACGAAAGACGCGGTGGATTTTGCCGCTATCGAACGCGCCCATAAGAGCCTGGCGAATGTCATCAAAGATAATCTCACCGAACGCGAGCGATATATCATTATGAACCGTTACGGATTGTTCGGCTCGCCCATCAAGAAGAAGACAAAAACGCTGATACAAATCGGCGAAGAGCTCGGCCTGAGCAAGGAAAGAATCCGCCAGATCGAGCTTGGCGCCCTGCAGAAGCTCCGGCAGTCGCTGAGCGTCGAGGAATTCGAGCTTCTGACCGGCTGATTTCCCACGGAGATTGGCTTCGTTTTTCAATTTAATTCCAAATCTGTTTCGATTTGGAAGGCGCAAAGCTCCAAAGGCACATAGGCACAAAGATATAATCCTGCTTGACATTAACATAACCAACTTAAAATTAAGCACTTATATGACTATGCCCTACCCCCTATTCGCTGTCACCTAAAAAAATTGGGTTCGTTTTTTCAAATAGCTTATTTATTCTGATTTCTGACTTCTGAGTTCTGTATTCTTCTAATATATAAAGACTTACGATTTTAAAACCATCAGCGGATTAGAGAATTGGTTGATTAGTTAATTAGCCGACTTTAAGGCCCGCGAAAAAACCTCTAATGAACTGATTCACTGAATTAACTGATCCGCTGGTTTTCTGATTTGCCTCCCCATTTTTATACGAGATACGATTCACGAGGCACGAAAGACGATATGGTATTCTATATTCAATTGTAGAATCATATTATACAGCGTACCGACCGAAATTCAAACAAAATCCCCACTTTTGCGGAAAATTGACCTTGATACGGCACGTTTTGCGTAACGAATGGCATGTTTCGTAGTTTGTGTTTGGCCGAAAAACTACACTCCGGATGAACATATCTTCTTCGAATGTTTTTGCTCAAAACGGCAACTATGGCTAAAATAGAAATAAGTAACCTTGAGTAAGTGACAGAAATAATATCAAGGCTCAGGCTGAGTGGTTTAGTATAATTTAAATCTCAGGATTACTCTTGTGGTAAAAAGCTATTTAAGAAACGCGACATGTCTGTTTTTGCTCTTATTTTTCATACTTTTTACCTCGTGCAGGGAAGATAAAATGCCGGATACACCTCCGCCGGGCAATGTCAATCCTGCCACTCTTGAATGGTATAAGCAACAAAGTGAAATGACCGATCCCGGCAGGTACACTTATCTGTATGAGGCGTTGCCGGATGATATCCCGCGGTTAACTCAGGTAGTGCAGGGACTGCTATTGCATGTCTTCCACACAGAGCGTTATGGCGTAAACTTATCCGAGCAGAGAAAGAAAGAGGTTCGCCTGCGAGAGGTTGAAGATATCCTTCGGCGTGCTGTGGAATTGGCCGATCAGCCGTTGGTTCAGCATCGCGATCCGGAAAAACGTGTTATAAGTCACTGTCGTGACTATGCGGTTCTCTTGTGTTCATTCCTGAGGCATAAAAGGATTCCGGCAAGAGTTCGGGCCGGATTTGCAACATATTTCGAAGAGCTGCACCAGACTCATTGGATATGTGAGTATTGGTCTCAAGAGAAGAAAGATTGGATTATTGTCGATGCCCAGTTGGATGCCGTTCAGGCGAAATTTTATGAGATTGATTTCGATCCGCTTGATGTGCCGGCCGGGAAATTCCTTTATGCCGGGCGGGAGTATAAGCTGACTCATAGCAATAACGGCGATTTGTTCGATGTCAAAAGAAGCCTCATTCAGGATCTTGCGGCACTGAATAAAATTGAGGTCGAAATATGGGATGTGACCGATTTCATGGACGTTGATATACGCCAGAATCCCGAGGCATCGAATCTCCTTCAACAAATTGCAGAGATAACCATATCTCCACGTGATAGTCTGCCTGAAATTCGACATATCTACGAAAATCGTAGAGAACTACAAATCCCTTTAAAAAGAGATAATTAGGTCTTCACCTTTTCATCAGATGATACTTTTTCTTGCTCCGGCCGGGACAATGGCTATAATAGAATAAGCAACCTTGAGCGAGTAAAAGAAAAGAGAAATAAAGAAGAGAGATTTTCGAGCAATAGATAGGGTTTGTCAGAAAAATGAAACGAGAGTTTTTTTTATTTTCAATTTTTCAAATAGGAGTCTTGACGATGTGAAATAGGCGATTCAGGAAACGTTTGCGTTCAGGTTCATCGTAAAGAATAGAAGTAAGATTAAACCATTCACGAACTTGACCGTCTTGTTTGATTTGCTCAATTACAGCATCAGTGAAACAACTAGCAAGATATACAGTATGACAGCGAGGATTCTCACTTAATTGTTTTCCGAAAGATTTCTTTGCTTCACCATAGCGGGTTTGTGCGCCGGCTTTATCTAAACTCCCTTTTATTTCGATTGCTATTTGCTTTACCCCTTTGTTATCAAAAAACGCAACGTCCGGCTCATTTCCGAATATAATATTCCAATTGTTATTCAGTTTAAAACTTCCGTCTTTTAAATATAGGCCTAATTTTTCTTTTTCGATATATTCTCGTAGAAGTTCCTTTACTGCATTCGCCGCTCCTCTTCCGATTACATTTGCCCAAGTTCCTTGAAGCTCTGTACCAATTTCAGCAAGTATCGCTTGACGACTTAATTCTATAGTATAGTTCGGAAGAGTTTCTATTACACCACTAAGAATCTGATTCAGAGTCTCGCAAATAATTGCGGCATCTTCTGCTGAGATTTTCTTCCCACCGGATTCATACCTTTCTGTAGAGAATAGAATCTGTCCAATGCCTTTCTTAGATATTGTTACTATATTCCGGTAGTAGCCAATTAAATGCGGACGCTTAATAATTATTTGTGGGTGGGCAAATACTTGGTGCGGATATCCTCCAGCTTTTATTACACGTTTGAGAGATTCTTTTGAAACGCCAAGATTTTTTTTAGACCAGTCGATGCTTTTCGCATCTATATCATCGATTTCCGCGATAAGCAAATCAATGTTTGATGCTTTTACTCCCTCGTGGAAAAGCTGAGCCCGTGCCATGTAGGCTTTTGTTAAAGCTGTAATAAGATGTTTATCTGGTATTCTTTTTTTATTTGGTATTCCTATGTTAATCAATATGAACTTTGCTAGAAATCCTTCTTCCAGACATATACACACTTTCGTAATTCACTTCTACCATGAGATCCCATCTGTTGACTGCTATTGCCTTTACCTCTTCCAAGTGTCCAGATGGTCTCGATATTCATACCAAATTTTTTAGCAAAATCAGAGAGTATTAGGTCTGCAGGTATCTCTTCACCAGCATATCGCACATTGTCATTAACCATGACAATCTTTCCTCTTGGTCTTAAAATACGCACAAGCTCGTAAATTACAAAAGACATCTCAAGGAAATAATTTCTTATCATAATGGGAATATTTGAATTATTCAATTTCCCTGAGGCTCCATAATTATCAAGAATGTTAAGCACCTCATTCAATGCTTTTTGATTCTTAAAAGCCTGCATGATTATCTCGAATGTTTTCTTCTGTCCAGACTGCTCATACTGTATCCTGAGTTGGTCTATCTTTGTTTTATTTTCAACGGTACAGGAAAGCATATTTTGGCGTAAACGCTTCAGTTCATCAGTACCGATACCTAAGTAAACCAGCTCGAGAGCATATGTTCTAGTGTAGTCATATCGATTGCAGTAAGGCGGGGAGGTTATGACTAAATCAATGCTTTCATCATCCATTTTTGGAAGCATTTCCAAACATGAACCTTGGCGCAAGTCCAATGATCCAATTCTTTTTTCCTGCCTTTCTCTGCAGAATAAATATTTAGACTCTTCACTACCATTGCATAGGTCATCATAAATTTCTCTTAGTTTATCTTTGATTGCTGAATCGAAGTTGGAAATTTTTCCTTTGTTAAAGTTTGATCCAGTACGTGCTTTTCCGGCTCTATAATCCCAACGTAGGTATTGTCCATCTTTGCGAGTATAGCTGACCGATTCAAGAACAGATAAACACGCCAGTTCGAAGAGCTTTTTTAAATTCCCATCACTGATTCGATCACAATATGCTCGATAACCCGCGATTGATCGTTCCGTCTTCGAGGGGAAAGCTTCTTTCGTAATTGGTACGTGTGCAAGTTGGAATCTCGATTCAAAATAATTTGACCAATTTAAGTATTCAATCTTATCTAATTCTTTTTTAAATATGTGAGGTTGCACGTTTTCAGCAGCGAGACGGGCTGTCATTGCTACAAAACCTAAAGGTAATAATTCAATTCCAATTCCGTTCCAGCCCATTTTTCTTGCTGCAAACAATGCCGTGCCGGTTCCGGCAAAAGGATCGAGCAAAAGTCCCCGAGATTGAGTTAATTCCATTAAAACATATTTAACAAAGTCTGCCGAAAAACCCTCTTTATATTTTAACCATCTGTAGAAAGGTTGTTTACGATTAGCCTGAAAACTCACTAAGGTTCGATTCAAGTGTGGATTCGTAGTAATTTTTGAGTGAATTTTTTTATATAACGCCTCCCTTTCTTTTTTGGGACTTTCTAAACATGAAACGGCCACAGACATAAGATTTTAGTTCTCCCTTTTAGTCTTTTTAAGACTCAATAAAAAGCATATATAATCGTTAAAGCTATTGTACCTTTTTATAAATAAAGATACAAGACTCATATTTTATATTATATATAATTCCTTCTTACAAAATAAGATAAATGTAAAATGAGTAATCGTAAGTTGATTTGTCACGGTTTTTTTATGATGCTTGGCCGAGTTTATGACCGGAAAGAATTTCTTGATATTCTTCGGGTAGGTCTGTAGTTTTGTTTGGAAATTATATTAATTGTTGAGAGGTTTACTTTGCCGGGATAAATCACGATGGCCGATATGACAGCAATCTACCGGGATAAATCACCTTCGCTAAAATCGAAGGCAGCGCTGGTTTGTATCCATCTTCTTATTGTTGTAATTTCGGTGTGGTTATTGCTCGGGGGCGGCATCGCCGTGATAGACAATTTTTTGGGGCGGCAGCATCAGCTCGCGTCGAATCTGAGGCGCACCTTGCTGGCTGCTGCGGCGGTTTTTTATTTCCTGCGCACCCTGATAACAATTTTCGTTTTCTCTAAACGCCGCATGCCGTGGTCCGAAGTCATTACGATTGCACTTTGGATAGGGGTAATAGATATACTATTCGCCTACTTCGGCGGACGCAACGATGTTTCGTTCGCTCTAACCGGCATAGCAGGAGTTATACTGCTGTTGGCAGGCTCGGCCGTTAATACCGGCTCGGAGTTACAGCGGTATTTGTGGAAAAAGAATCCCGACCATGCGGATCATCTATACACAGGCGGCATGTTTCGATATGCGCGACACATTAACTATTTCGGAGACGAAGTTTTGTTCACAGGCTGGATGCTGATTGCGGGCCGGGCGGGACTTCTTATTATCCCGGTTGTTATGGCGTGCTTGTTTATTTTTGTGAACATCCCGGCGTTGGACCGATACCTTGAGGACCGGTACGGAGATGAGTATCGCGTTTACGCAAAGACTGTGAAGCGATTTATTCCATATATCTATTGATACGACCTGAAGCTTTTGCCTCTCTGAAGATTTTAGTTTTTATTAAAACCGGTAATTTTTTAGATGTCCGATTTTTTTGTTTTTTTCATTTAAATCCGCCGCTATGATGACGGGTCTATATGAGTATCGTGCAGATGGCTTTGAGACATACGAAGTATGCAGCGATTCAAAAAGGACGGAGTGAATATCTATGAAAAAAACATACTTGATAACCATAATGATTTGGTTGGTATTTTGTTTTTTAAATCAAAACTCAATGGCCGCTATCCGGCTGGAATCGCAGATTGTCGATGATGCGACCGGAGAGCCGCTGGCGGCAAGAGTTGCCCTTACAAATCCGGATGGGAAATTTATTGAAATCGAGGGCCGGCACGAACATGTCCAGTACGTGGCAAAACGCTGGTGTTATGTTAACGGGACTTTTGCCGTGACTATTCCCGATTCGGGGGCCACTATTGAAATCAGCAGGGGCTTCGAGACGCGTCCTCTAATCGAGAAGATAAGCGGCAAAGCAAAAGCAGGGACTGTCCAAAAGACTTTCCGTCTGAGGCGGTGGATCGATATGCGGCAGAAAGGCTACGTAAACGGTGACATCCACGCCCACCTGCCGGTGCCCGAAGAAGCCCGTGTCCAGATGCTGGCCGAGGACCTCAATGCTCAGGTACTTTATCACGTGGCGGACTCGCAATTTTCCTATGCCATCAACAAATGTTTCACGGGTAAACTCGATGTCTGCTCGAGTCCCGGCTGCGAGATTTATGTCGGCCAGGAAATCCGCGAGTTTCAAATGGGACACCTGGGGCTGCTCAATATTAAAAAGCTGGTTCCCGGCTATCCGGATATGGGCGGCTCACTCGAGTATTGGCGGAGCAGGCCGCACTGGGACTTGATGAGGGCCATGCGCGCGACTCGCGAGCAAAACGGCATGGTCGTCTGGTGCCACATTTCTTCTTTGCCCGGAGCGGAATTTCCGGTAGGTATCGCTCTTGGCCTTGTGGATGCGGTCGAGCTGATTACATGGAGCGACCCGACGCAGTTGCCTAACCACTGGAATCCCTGGCTGAATTCGGGATTTTCCATGGCGGAGTTCCCGATTATGCGGTCGCTGGACCTTTATTACCAGTTTCTCAACGCCGGCTTCCGCCTGCCAATCGCGGCGGGAACAGACAAGTTCGGCGAAGAGATTCCTCTTGGCAGCAATCGCGTCTATGCCCGCGTCGATGGCCAGGCAAACTTCGCCTCCTGGCTGGAGGCCGTCAGGGCGGGCAAAACATTTGTCACCAACGGGCCTATCCTTGAATTCGAAGCGGACGGTCAACATGCGGGTGACGTTGTCGAATTCAGCGGCTCAAAACAGATTAAGGCACGCGTGACGGCGCGATCCATCCTGCCGTTCACGACCCTGGAAATTGTGGCCAACGGCGAAACAGTCGGGCACAAGACGATTCCCAACGAGAAACATCCTGCCGTCGATGGTCTCTATTCGATGGAGGTCGAGGCGGCCGTGGATATTTCGCAGAGCACGTGGCTGGCCGCACGGGTGGTGGAGCATCCGGACCTGCGCAGCCGCATCCTTCCGAGAGGATTGTCTGTTTTTGCCCATACCAGCCCGATCTATTTTTTGAAGGATGGGAAAAAAGTCAGGCAGGAGGCTTCAATCGCGTATTTGCGTAAATACGTAGAAGGTACGATTCACTGGCTCGGGACGAATCCGCAGTTTGCCACGGAAGAAGAGCTGCGCTCGGCAAAACAAGCGGCGGAGCAAGCCCTGCAGGTTTATAAAAATCTGTGAAGTATTTAAATGAATATATGCCGCAAGTATTGGCAATTATTCATTGGATTTGTGTGGTTTCTCGTACTTTGTGTTTGTGCCACAGGTAGCGAACTTTGCAGAGTAGCACATCGCAGCATTTTTTTCCGTATATTTGTTCAGTTTGTCATAGGTTAATTTATCACATTTGGTCTCTGTTCAGTGGATTTTTTACGAAACCGGGCCGAGTTTGTGGCCGGAGGCGACGGTGTAAAGTCGTTTTTTAGGCTCGGTGTTGACATGCGAGCAGACGATTTTGCCGACGAAAATGAAATGGTCGCCGGCGGGAATCTGAGATTCAAGCTCGCATTCGAAATTTGCGGTGGCGTCGGCCAGAATCAGCGAGTCGATTTCTTTCGCCGGGGCCGTCTCACATGCGAATTCGGCGAATTTGTCGATGTTTCTGCCGGATTTCGAGCCGAAAAACAGTGCCGCTTCGGCCATATCTGAGGATGGGAACGCAATGGTGAAACTCCTCGTGTGTGTGATTGCCTCAACGGAATAATGCGTTTTAGCTACGGCGATTGCCATCATCGGCGGATTTCCGGAGACTATCATCGTCCAGCCCAACGTAATCGGATTGAATTTGCCGTTCCTGTCTTTGGCTATTGCTATAACCACCTGTTCGGGATATTTGGTCTTAATGGCGTCGGAATATTCGGTTTGTTTTTGCATTGCTTTTGTCCCCGTTTGGTTTTAACATTTATATCTTAGAAATCGCTAACGGGATTATAACCATCAATAAACTGGTAACAAGGGAAAAATCGTGAAGTTGATAAATCAAAACAGCCTGGCTTCGACGCTCGATGCGGTCAATGAGGCTCTTTTTTACAAACAACCTCTTTCAAAATCCGAAAAAGTTAGGGTTGCCAAATGGATAGCTTCGCGGCAGGGTTTGCCGGGTTCGTATGCGGATATGTTTGCTCCAACCAAGAAGGATTATCGGGACGGCTTAACGCTTTTTACCGGCGAAAAGATTTCGACGCGTGCGGGATTGTCTCATGTTCTCGGCCAGGAGTCCTGCCGGGCTTTGCTGCTTTTGAAAGTGACATCGGCGGATGTTAAGTCGGCTCTGGAAAGTGCTTCCGCGGGATTCATAGAGCGTATGAAGCAGTATATCATGGCGGATCAAGGGATGTATTGTTGCGCAAGCTGCAGTTGTGCGCTATGGCGGCATTTAGCGTCGGGGGGTCTCGAAAGCGGCGAAAAGATACTTACAGCGGGAATGAAAACGCTCGCATCTCTTCGGGACGGCAAAGGGCGGTGGAAGAGGTTTCCTTTTTATTACACGCTGCTTGCTCTTAGCGAAATAGAGCTGCCGTCCGCCCGAAAAGAGATGCAATATGCGGCACGGGCGTGCGAGCGGTTGCTAAAAAGGCAGGCAAAAACAGACAAAATCGGCAAGAGACGCCGCATTTTAGCCGAAAAAATACTTGAGAAGTGTTAAAATCGTAAGATTAGTTTTGATAAGGAGAAAAACGTGAGCACGATAGGTTTCATCGGCAGTGGAAATATGGCGGAAGCTATGATAAACGGCGTATTGAAAGC
>JAFGBG010000045.1 GCA_016933295.1 Sedimentisphaerales bacterium
AAGGCCTTCGGCCTCCATCGCTCGGTCATCGTGCAGTTATGCTGGATTTTGATGATATCCTCTTTCAGCACGAATCCGACCTTCAAAAACCGCCGCATTACACCGAACGCAAGCGGCACAAAATGCCTGCCCCGGCGCGTATCGCCTATCAAAATAGCGCAGTATTTGTCCGGCTTGAGGACTCGAAGAAGCTCGGCCGCGATTTTCTCTATCTCATCACAGAATTTCGGTAGTGAGCCGATATTGGAAAGGTCGCCTTCGATTTGACCATCCGAATATTTGATGATATTCAAATAAGGCGGATGAGTCAGGACCAAATCGATTGAATTATCCTTTATAAACGATAAATCCCTTGCATCGCCGAGCTTCACCTGCTGCTTGCTTGCAGGGCAATGTCGAAACCGAATCGCTTCTGCGGCTAATTTCGCAGCATCAGGATTGATATCTATTCCTATCGCGTCCCGCGCGAGCAGCTTCGCCTCGATAAGCGTCGTCCCGGCCCCCACCATAGGGTCGAGGACGAAATCACCTTTGCGGCTGTACATCTCGATTATATTGCGGGCTATTTGAGGCGCGAAGTTGCCGCGATAGTCCGATTTATGCGTCGCCCAACTACCCCGCTCGGGAAAAGACCAGACCGTCGTATATTCCAACGGTATAGTTGGAATATTAAAAGGCTCATCAAATAGATATTGTCCGGCTTGGGCTGTCACAAATCCTGACTTTCTTTTTTGCCAGGATCATTGATCACCGGAAAGATTTGATCAACTACCTATAAGTAGCAATCTTTTAAAAGAAAATATTTCATTTACTTAATCCAACGATAATGCCCGCGCCGTACAAATTTCAAATGTCCCAGATCTCGTAATACTTGCAATTGCTGTCTTATTTTAGCTCTAACGTGTAGATTTTCCGGATGCATTTGTGACAAAACCTTCTCAAATGAATATGCTTCATCTATAGTAAATTCTCTCTTTGATAACGATCTTAAAACGTTAAGAACATCGAGCGTCCAACCACGTTTCTCAAATGATAAATCAGCAAGAGGTTCTACACTACGAAAACCTTTTCTTACAGATATTTTTGGAATTATATTTCCTGATTGGATTATTTTTATCCTTGCTTCTGGAGGAATCAAATCAAGGATGATATTACAACCTACCCATCCGGCACGTCGTGCAGTTGGATTAAGAGGTTTTCGAGCTTCTATAGCTGATTTAGAAAAACAAAAACCCGGTATAACCATAAGATCATTAACAGTAGCCAAATAATTATCGTAACTCAGTAAAAGTAAATGAGGTAAACGGTTTTCTCTAATTGCAATCATCATTCCATCATAGGCAGCATCAACAATTTTTCGACCTATTAATTTTGACGTAGCTTTAAGTTGAAACTGAGAATCGCATTTTTTACATATAAAATCCACCACTGCAGTATTGTCTTTAGTTTTATGCAAGTAATTGCAAACACAAGCTGGACAATACATATTCGATGAAGTCCACGTCTCTGTTATCACACGGGCCTTTTGTGATGCACTTTTATATCCTTTTGCTGACCCAATCGGTAAATTTAGATTCATATATCACTATAATCCTAATAGATTCTCATGAACCACCTAAAGAAACATTTTCAAGTTCTTCAATCGTAGAATCAACAATTACCGTATAGAGAACTCTATTTTTAACCGCAGAAATTATTATAGACAATTTTGTAGAAAAAACAAGAAGTGAGAAATTTGTTAATTAAAATATATTTTTTAAGTCTACTCCCAACGCTTTAGCGATTTTTTGGAGGTTTTTTAGGCCGATGTTTTTTTCGCCTCTTTCTATTTGGCCGATATAAGTTCTGTGAAGTCCTGCAAATTCTGCAAGTTTTTCCTGTGAAATTCCACGCTCTTCTCTTAGCTTCCTAATGTTCAAACCGACTTCTTTATTAATGTCACTCATAATTTAGTCTCCTTGTCAAAATTGTATAGATTGCCGCTTATTGGTCGACAGCCTAAAGGTAGCATTTTTGGAAAAAGGCAGCTTTTAGCAGATAGCATTTAGCGGTTAGCGTTTAGCAGGTATGGTGGTTAAAAGTGAAAAGGCAAAAGGGAAAAAGAAAGGTAAAAGTTAAAAGTAAAAAGGAAAAAAATAGTCAATACGAATCATGAGATACGAACCACGAGCGACGAGATACGGGCGACGAGCAACGAAAAGGTGCCGTATCAAGGTCAATTTGCCGGAAAAACGGCGTTTTTCCTTGCTTTTTGGCCGGAACGAGATATAATTACAAACGAATAGAATATAGAATACTGAATACACAATACAGAATGGAGAGGCAAGTCATCGAAAGAATCATCGCAGAAATTAAAAAATCAAATCGCAAAATGTAAAACCACAATGTAAATATCAAAAATTTTGGCCTATCGGCTCGAATCGGGCTTATGTACTCATGCTCTTATGCACTTATGTGCCTCTGTGTGCTCTGTGGCAAAAAAATGGAAAACGAAGCCAATTTTACTTAGCGATCAGCGGATAGCTAATAACGTGCAGTCATGTAAATATTTGATATTAAGCGAGTTATGTTAATAATGTGTTTCTCTGTGCCTCTGTGTGCTCTGTGTGCTCTGTGGCAAAAAAATGAAAAACGAAGCCAATTTTACTTAGCGATCAGCGGATAGCTAATAGCGTGCAGTCATGTATATATTTGATATTAAGCGAGTTATGTTAATAATGTGTTTCTCTGTGCCTCTGTGTGCTCTGTGGCAAAAAAATGAAAAACGAACCCAATTCTAAAGGCAGAATACAGAACACAGGAGACAGAAGTCAGAGGAAAACAATTTATCCTATGGAGAAAATTCGACTTCAATCCAGGCACATAGGCTCGTCCGAGCGGCTGTGGCGGCGATAAATCGTAACTCCTTTGCAGCCAAGCTCGTAAGCCAGTTTGTAGGCGTTATCGACAACGGCGGCGGACGCCCTCTCGCTGAGGTTTATGGTCTTGCTGACGGCAGCGTCGCAATGCCGCTGAAAGGCCGCCTGCATCCGGATATGCCATTCGGGGCTGATATCGTAGGCACATTTGAAAACCTCACGCACGTCAGCCGGAATATCGGCGATTTTTTGGATACTGCCGGTTTTGAGAATTTCGTTTTCCAGTTTCTCGCTGTAAAAACCGCGGCTCTCGGCGATTTGCCTGAATACCGGATTTACCTGGAGAATTTTTTCGCCGTCCAAAATCTGCCGGTAAAAAACCAGCGAATACAACGGCTCGATGCCGGCCGAGCAATCCGCGATAATACTGATTGTCCCGGTCGGAGCGATGCAGGTAATCGAGGCGTTGCGGACCTTTTGCTTGCGTTCGGTTCGCCAGATGCTGTTGCTCCAGTTCGGGAACGGCCCTCGCAAAGCTGCCAGCTCGCTGCCGGCCTTGCGGGCGTTTTCGTTGACAAAGCTCATTATCTTTTCGCCGAGGTCAACGCCCCGCTGGGAATCGTAAGGTATGCCTAACATGAACAGGCAATCGGCAAAGCCCATAAGCCCGAGCCCGATTTTGCGGTTTGCCTGGGCCAAGCGAATGGTGTCACGGACCGGGTAATCACAGGCGTCGAGTATATTGTCCAGAAACCGCACGGCCAGTTGCACGGTCTCGGCAAGCGAAGACCAGGCAATATCCTCGCCGGCCCCGGTGACATTGACGAACCTGGCCAGATTGATGCTGCCCAATGTGCAGGCCTCGTACGGCAATAACGGCTGCTCGCCGCATGGATTGGTCGCCTCGATGTCGCCCAATTCGGGAGTAGGATTGTCGCGGTTGATTCGGTCGATGAAAACGACGCCCGGCTCGCCTGTCTTGCGGGCGCACTTGACAATCATCTTCCAGATGTCACCGACGCTGTAGTACTTCTCGTTTCCGTCCGGCAGGGAGTCATGTTCCGGCGAAAACTCAGACAGCTCGTCGAGAGAATAATCCGCGACATGAAGCCGCTTCGGCAGCAAATACCGCTTTTGCGTGCGCGGATTTTTTACGACATGCAAATCACCGGAGCTGTAGAGCATTTTCTTCATCCAGCCATCGGTGATTTTGACGGAGACATTGAAATTGGTAAAGGCCTTCAGACTCTGTTTGGCGTAAAGGAATTTGAGAATGTCCGGATGCTCGATACTCATCATACCCATATTGGCGCCCCGGCGAAAAGCCCCCTGCTGGATGGCGTTGGTCGTCTCGGAAAAGACCCGCCAGAAGCTGATAGGCCCGGAGGTGGTTCCGCCGCTTGAGGCGACGCGATCGCCCGTAGGTCTGAGCCTGTCGAAAGAAAAACCCGTGCCGCCCCCGGCCTGCTGGATAAGTGCGGTCTGTTTAATCGCCTCGAATATGCCCTCGATGCTGTCCTCGATAGGCAGGACAAAGCAGGCGCTGAGTGTGCCGCGGCGTTGCGCGTTCATAAGGGCGGGCGAGTTCGGCAAAAACTTCAGCGAGGCCATCAACTCGTAATATTTCCTGTGCCACTGCCTGATTTCGCCGCCGCTGACGCCGTACCGCGCCTCGGCCTGCGCTACCAAAGAAGCGACCCTGCTGAAAAGCTGTGCCGGCGTCTCGATGCAAACGCCCTGCTCATCCTTAATCAGGTATCTGCTTTGCAAAACCTTCAAAGCAATCTCGCCGAGAACCGGCTCTTCGCCCGGTACAGGATATATCCGAGGATCGGTCATGTTCTTTTCCTTAGCCAGCGAAATCTGAAGACGTCCCGAATTTTCTCACTGAATCGAATTCCAAGTCTTTGCGAACTGGTCTTAAACTCGGTTTGTTTCAAATCATCCGTCGTGACTTTGCCGGACTTTCTGCCGAACAGCGACAGAATTCCCGCCGCAACAAAACCGAGCAATGAATTTATCTTCCTGCGAGCAGACATTTGCCCACCATTGTTTGAGTCGCGAGTTATTAGAATTCAAATGCAATTATCTTTGAACCGCCATTTTGACCGCGGCCAGTAACTCTTCGCCGGTCCTGCTTATCGTTCGAGACTGGCCGAACAATTGATGCCGTTCCAGAATTTCCGGCTCCCGGTCGTAATATCTCTGAAGGGCCTCGATTCCGCCTTCGGCCGGACCGCTGGTTTTGTATCGGCCTTCCAGGAGCCACGAGCTGAATTCATCATCGTATTCGGCCGGATATATTATCGCCGTAACGAATTCATTGTCGCCGTACTTAGCCAAGTGCACTTTGGCCCGTCCCGGCGGAGCAGCCTTGACGGCCAGAGCGATAAGCTCTTTAAAATCCCTCTGGGCTGTGTCCAGCTCGCTCGAATAGAAAAACATCCCCGCTTCGAGCTGGAAAGTTTCGGCCGTGATGCCCTTAAGCTCCAATCTGCCGTCGGGATAGGCCTTGTGAATCTTGTAAACTTTGCCGTGCCTGTATTTTTCGCTTTCCATAAGCTCGGCCACTTCCCGGGCGGTAAATCCCACGCCGACGTGGTCGCCGAAATCGAAGATATACAAACCGGCGTATTTTTCTGGTTTTTGTAACTCTGGCAGTTTCATGACAATATTTTATCCTGAGATTCCAAATAATGCACGGTTTTTTTTGATGAAAGGCTTTAATAAAGGCGTAATGGGTTGGAAATTGTTGCGATCTTATCAACATATTGATATTTTGAGACTTTATAAATTCCTGTGTATTATAAACAGGCAATCCCGGACAAATTAACTTACGACGAAAGGAATGAAATGATATTGTTTCAGACATGGATTAACATGAAAATACGCAGTAATGTTTTTAATTGGATATCCCTTCTTAATTTACTGGTTGTTTTACTGTGGCCGAATGCTTATTCCGAAAAGGCTTTCGGTGCAACCGGTGGAAATCCCGGTGTAGCCGTTCTGCTGGTCGATACCGACCGGGTCATGGGAAAAATCGACGAGGACATTTACGGACATTTTCTCGAACATATCAATCACTCGGTCGTCGATGGTCTGTTTGCCGAGCAGATTCGGGGACGCGGTTTTGAAGCCGGTGATTTTAAGACCTACTGGGAATCCTTTGCTGACAACGGCAGTGCCCGGATTGTAGATGTAAGATTCGAAAACGGACAAAAGAGTGTCCAGTTAAATGTCGATAACGGCACGGCGGGTATTCGTCAGGGACGATTGTATTTACAGGATGGTTTCGATTACAACGGTTCCGTCTGGCTCAAACCCGAACAAGGTTCGGCGAAAGTGACGTTTCGGGTAAAAGATTCCGGCGGAAACATGGTTGCCGAAGTGCCGCTGAAGACTTCCGGTTCTCAATGGCAGGAAGTCCATTATTCTTTTTCCAGCTCGAAAACAGATACGCAGGCCCTTGTAGAAATCTCAGCAAGCGGCAGCGGCGCCGTTTTGCTGGATTTCATATCCTTGATGCGGACCGATATTCGCAATAACGGCATGCTTCGTCCCGATCTCGTTCAGGCCCTTCGCAACTTAAAGCCGCCTTTTATCCGCTGGCCTGGCGGCTCTTTTGCCTCGATATATAAATGGAAGGATGGGATCGGTCCCCATGTTTCGCGTACATATCATCCCAATGCTATATGGGGCGGTTACTCGGACTATTACGGATTCGGAACGGAAGAGTTCATGGAACTGTGTCGGCAACTGGACGCCGAACCGATGGTCGTATTGGCCGCGACGAGTACCGATCCGGAAATGGTTCAGTATGCAATGGACTGGGTGCATTACCTTATTGACCCACCCTCGACCGAGTGGGGAAAGACGCGGGCGGGCAACGGCCATCCCGAACCGTATGATATTCCGTATTTCCAAATCGACAACGAACCTATGAATCACGGACTGACTCCCGAACAGTACGCTGAAATCGTCAATGTGTACGGCAGCAAACTACGGAAAATCGCTCCCGAGGCCAGAATTGTAGCCTGCGGTCAAAAACGCTCGAACGATATGAACTGGAGCCAAAAGGTCATCGATATCGCCGGAGAGAACTTCGATATTCTCGGATGTCACAATTACGAATATGAACCGGAAAACTTTCAAACGGGAATCCTGCGAATACAGGATTACCTGGTGAAGCTGCGGGATTGCATTCGCATCTCGAAACATCCGGAAATAAAAATTGCCGTACTTGAATGGAATCTCTCCCGTACGTACGACTGGCGGGCCGGATTGCATGCGGCCGGCAGCCTGATTATCTATGAAAAGCTCGGTCCCGAAATGGAAATGAGCTGCCCTGCCCTACTGATGAGAAACACGAGCGACGACCCGACATGGACGGCGTTTATCTACCATGACCACTTGTCATGGTTCCCGGGTTCCGGCTATATTGTCGAAAAGCTGTTTCGAGAACATTATGCCCAAAAATATTTCTCCTCGACTACAGGGACGTTTAGGGACATCAGAAATCGAAAAGAATTCTTTGATGAAATCTCACGAATGAAACCGGAGGATTGGAAGCCCGGCACAGTCGATGCGATTGCGACCGGCAGCACGGATGGTAAACGTATCGTTATCAAGGTTGTGAATTACGAAGACAAACAGAACACACTATTTACTCGTCTGCAGGGTTCCACTGTGCCCGAGAATGCGCATGTGAAGGTTTATACTGTAAGTGCCGCACTTAACGATGCCTGTTCGTTAGAAAATCCTGATAAAATACAACCGTTGGAAAGCACAATACCGTTCGCGCGGGATTTGACAATAGAATTGGGGCCCTATACCGTCGCTGTCGTTGAGATAATGGCAAAATGATACCTCGAACAATGTGAAGATGTAGTCAGCAGAAATAATATATTCAGTTTCTAACTCAAGAGAAAATCTGTTATAATAAAAAACAGCGAGTAAACAGCTTTGGAATCGCCGTGGAAACACTCCTTTGAATTCGCTGAATCTTTTTGACAGCAACTTTGAAAAACTCAGTAGATAAAATTATTGATATCATACAGAGAAAGGTACGTTTATAACCGGTTAAAAGAGAAATTATATAAAAGCATGAATAAATTGTAACTTTTTGCCGCTTTCATCGTTTTATAAGTCGAACTTTATTTAATTTCAGAATTTTTATGGAACTTTTATTTGCTGCTGATTACTCAATTATCAAGAATAAACAAATAAAAAATGTCCTTTAAGGATTTGGAAAATGAACTCTTTCAAAAGTATTCCCGTCATATTCTTGCTTGTAACTGCTTTTACCCAGATCCGGGCTGAGAAATTACAGGCTCAACCTCCAATGCATAAAGAGACTAATGATAATAGAGGAATTGTTTCGGAAGCTGCTGCTCATATCAGTCTGGTTTTGGTTGAGGAAGGCCGGGATGTAAAGAGCTATCGCTGGGGCTTGACCAGAAGAAAGCCTTTGCAAGTGATTCAGGGATGGTATGCGTTCGATGATAAGGGGATTGTCGAGACTCAGGGCTGGTACAGCGGAGGCAGGCGGGAAATTGCCAGTGCAAGGCCAATGCAATTATCGTTGACTGTATCGAGAAAAGACGGCTATCTTGTATTCGACGAGGGCTATGACTCTTCGAGCACTACCGGCGACCGACAGGCGGAAAATGCCAACGGAATCCAGTGGCCGGCTGGTGCCGAGCTTAAGAGCTATTATCTGTCCGAACCCGCGGTTTTGACGAATAAGCTTCATCCGCTCTGGAAGGGCGATTTTCTTCAAAACGAGAAAGTTCTTAAAAGTGTTGTCTATGCTGTGCGGGTTGACAGTCAAAATGCCCCTGGTTACCTCTTCGATGTTGGCGATACATCCGAGCTGCTGCGGATTGGAAGGGCATGGTCACCGGTTCCTAATCCGGCGAAACTTATTTTCCAGGGCAAAACGATCGACCAGTGGATCGGTCAGTGGAACGCACGTGTTTATGATGAGACACAAGCTGCAACCCGTATGCTTACAAAAATAGGCCGACCGGTGGTTCCGGCTATGTTGGAAATTATCAAACAAGGCGGCCCTCATGCAGGCAGGGCTTCAACTGTGCTCGGTAAGATGGGCCCGGAGGCCGAAGAAGCCCTCGACTGGCTGATAGATACCGCGCTCGGCAAAAATTCGTCCGAATCGTCGGGAAACATCCATCGCAATGTGGTTATATGCCTATGTAATATGACCTGGGCGGCCGAGAGATTGCTACCGGTTTTTACGACAATTGCCGAAGACACCGAGGCGGAAATTACCTTGCGACGGCTGGCCTTATCCGGCCTGCAGAATATGGGTGAACAGGCGATGCCGGTTCTTCAAAGATTTGCAGATGCCGAGCCGAGCCAGATGCGGGAACAGGCAAGAGGAGCAATCTCGCGAATTCTGGACGAGCAGGGAAAGATGTCACGGGAAGAGTACTATACCCAGCTTGTTGAAAAAGATCCGTTCGATCCGGGTGTCCCCCGGTACCTGACAAGTACAAAGGGGATAGTCAATTCCGGGCGGTCTCATGCGTTAACTGAAAAAGTAAAAGCTCTCCACAGACAACGGCTCAAAGAAAATCCGGATCCCGGATTAGCATGGAACCTGGTACAAATCATCCAGAATGGATTGAGAAACACCGAGCTCGAATGGGCCGCTCCGACAGACAGCAGCAGCGGACGATCCGACAGGGAAGATCCGGCGGAAAGTTTTTCCACACTGGCCAAGGTGTTGGAGCTTGGCTTTATGCACGCTCAGACCGACTCCGAACTTCGAAAAAAATTCGGATATGCCCTTGCGAAACTTCGCCTGCTCCAGGGCGACTGGGATCGGATGAACGCCGTATTGAAGCAGATGGGACAGCAACCGATCCCCGCGGAATCACAGCCATGGCTGACTGCTCCACCGGATGATTGGGCGGAAGATTTTCACCTGCACTGGCAGGTTGCCGATGAATCGATGCGATCGGGTAATTGTGGTCTGGAGTTTCGGATAGAAAAGGAGGGCAAAGGCCTCAAGGGGGCCCATGTATTGGTCAAAAAAGCTCCGGAACCCACGCGGGGTTTCTCTACGGGGATAGCTGCAGATACGTTGTTTCTTGCTCCCTATCCTGTGGGTGATGATAGATTCTCATTTGGCTATCGAGGCGGCGACCGGGGGCAGACCCGTTATGCCGTCAGTGACGATTCGGGAATCGTCCTTTTCGAGAAGCTGCCGGAAATTCCCATTAAGATTGAAGTGTTAATTCCGACGTCGAATTTTCCCGAAACTGGTAGGAACTGGGATCTCTGGATAGAGGTTGAGCCCGGCCAATTCAAGATTGCCAGAATCTTTGGCGCCGATTATATTAATCCTCGCGAACCGCCCGCTGTGGTTACACTCAAGCCGGGCCGGACCGTCTGCTATCCAAGACTTGTCGTGCGGCCAGCCTTCGAACTGAATGTTATGGATATGGATAGAGTTGATAAAGACAGCTTCATCCTAAACTGGGAAGGCCTTGATGCAACTCTTCAGGATAAAGTAGCTCATTATGAGCTGGAGATGTCCCTTTCATCTCCTTCGCAAACTCCGAGATTAGTTGATGGCGCCAGTTCAACCGTCCACTCGGCCAGAGAGATTCTCAACGATACTCAATGGCCGGTAGGCTCGAAGGGAGTCGGTGAATTGAACCTGGAGCCGGGCAACATTTATATCTTCGAAGTCAAAGCTATCGATGACGCAAATACAGTGATCGCCCGCTGGCCAAAAACAAGAATCTGGGTGCCATGGCAGTACCGGCGGACGAATCCGCCTTTATCCGGAATTAACACCAATCTTGAAGATAACTCCCCCATCTATCATGGAGTATGGTTTCGTGGTACTTTTCGTCATGGTGACGGCCGGGAGGAAACGCTTCCGGAAAGAGTTGAACGTTTTATACGGGAACAACCGGAAGCATTCGAGCGTGATTATGTCCGGATGGGCAAGGCCTGGCTGGACTGGCATACAGGTGACATCGAAGGAGCAAAGCAGCAACTCGAGCGATTAATCAAAGAACTTCCAAAGGGAAATCTTGCTCGTGGTACTTGTGTATGGCTCCTGCAGCAAATCAATGAAAAAAAGGAGCCACCTAAACGCCTGGAATTTGTGCCGGATAGAGAATGATGCTGTTATCCGGCCGAGGGTATTAAAGCAGTAAGCGTTTGTATGGATTGAGATTTTTGATTATTGAAAGCTAAATTTTTATTCTGGCGAATTTTCGCTTTCCGACCTGGATAATCATACCTTCGGTCGGAGTAATCTGTGCGTTCGGATCGGAAATTTTGTCGCCGTCGATAGTCACCGCCGCCTGGGCGCACATGCGTTTTGCCTCGCCGCCCGTCTCGACGAGCTTGCAGGCAAGCAACAACTGCTTGATGGAGACAGGCTCGGCGGAAAGCTCAAATTCCGGTATCTCGTCGGGAAGTTGCTTTTGGGCGAAGACTTTGTCGAATTCCCCGGCAGCGGCATCGGCGGCCGCCTCGCCATAAAACTGGGTGACAATAGTCTTGCCCAAAAGAACTTTCGCTTCTTTGGGATGAGTTTTGTCCGGATCGACAAGCTCGGCAATTTTTTCGGTCGGCAAATCGGTTAAAAGCGTAAAGTAGTTCTCCATCATATCGTCGGAGATACTCATGACTTTGCCGAACATATCGTTGGGCCGGTCTGTTACGCCGATATAATTGCCCTTGGATTTACTCATTTTTTCTTTGCCGTCAAGACCGACAAGTATCGGCATCGTAATTACAATCTGCGGCTGCTGGTCGTAGGCCTTCTGAATATCTCTGCCGACGAGATTATTGAAGGTCTGGTCGGTTCCGCCCAATTCAACGTCGCTTTTAATCATAACCGAATCGTAGCCCTGCATCAGGGGGTATAAAAACTCGTGGGTATAAACATCGATATCGGCCTGAAGACGTTTTTTGAAGGTATCTCGCTGGAGCATCTGGGCGACCGTTTTCTTGGCGGCTATCTGAATCAGCTCCATTAAGGTGAGTTTCTCCAGCCATTCACCGTTATACCTGACTTCGAGTTTTTCCTCTGATGTATCCAGAATTTTGCCGGCCTGCTCGAAATAGGTCTTTGCGTTTTGCTCGATTTGCTCGCCGGAAAGAATCGGCCTTGTGGAATTCTGGCCGGTAGGATCGCCTATTCGCGCGGTGTAATCACCAATGATGAGAACCGCCTTGTGGCCGAGGTCCTGGAACTGCCGCATTTTTCGTAATACCACCGTATGGCCCAGGTGAATATCAGGCGAGGTCGGATCAAGGCCGAGTTTGATACGCAATTGAGTGTTGGTTTTCGCCGCTTTAGTAAGTTTTTCAGCTAATTCGGCCTCGGTGAAAACTTCCACTGTGCCGCGTTTGAGTAACTGGATTTGTTCTGTAACCGTCTTAGTCATAGGCTCTTTCTACAATATAAATAATTTAAGTGGAAATTATAAAGAATAAGCAAAGAAAAGCAAGGCTGGTCATAAGATATTGTAAATATTGCTCTTATAGAATCACCGAAGCAGAATTAACGCTTTTTCAGGTAAAAAACTCAATCCAACCATATTATCCTTCAAAATAAACGTAAAAAAGCGGATTTTCCGTTACTAAAGTATGTATATCTGCCTTTTACGGGTAGAAGAAAACCTTTTGATTAAATAGATAGAAAGGACAAATCATGTTCAGGCCAAAATACCAGCGAAAACTGACGTTGATATTCTTTGTGCTGGCCTCGGCCTTAATACTCCTTGCCGAACCCGCATTAGCAAAGAAATCCGGAAGTAACAGAAAATCAAGCGGTTCTTCTGCGGCAAAACAACAATCATCACAAGCGGCACCAGCGCCAAAAGCCCGACAATCTTCGAGCAGTAACAATTCTCGCAGCAATTCTTCCTCGAGCTCGCGAACAAGTCGCTCATCATCCAGGTCAAGCTCATCAAGCTCTGCCGGTCGAAACAATTCAACGGGAACAATAGGCACCCGCCAATCCGGCAGAAGTTCAACGGCTGTAACATCAAGCCGTTCAACAACTTCACGATCGACGAATTCAAATACAGTCAGGACAAGACCCGGCATCACAAGCAGCTCAAATCGCATGACATCCATTACATCACGACCTTCGAACGCAAGCCCAAGCAATCAAACAATCACCAGTACCGGCCCTGTAACCAGTACACGAAGCTCTCGGACAACTACTGTAATACAGCGACCGAGCGTAAACTTGAATAACCGTATAAATTCAAATATCAGCCGCAATATCGTAAGCGTAATAGGTGACTTGACTTCTACAAGAAGAACAAGACAACAAACCACAAACTTAGGCAACAGAACAAACACGCAAATAAATACGCCTTCTTCAAATGTGGTACAGCAGCCGGCTGAAAGTTCAAATAATCGTATAAGCTCAAATACAAGCCGTAATATCGTAAGCATATTAGGCGACTCGACCTCTACAAGAAGAACAAGACAAAAAGCTACGGACACAGACAGTAGAACAAACTCTTATATTAATAATATAAATACGCCTCCTTCAAATGTGGCACAGCAGCCGGCTGGAAGCTCAAATAATCGTATAAGCTCAAGAGACCGGGCAAATTCGCGTATTGGAAGTGTAATCAGTCCAGGTAGGACGCCTCCTCCAAATGCAGCACAACAGCCGGCTGCGGGCCTTAATAACCGTACAAGCTCAAGTCGAAACACGACCATCGGAAATTACATCGGAAGGCAACGATCCACAACAAGGACAAGAAAACAGACTCCTTCGGAGACTAACAGCAGAGAATATTCCCGTATAGGCGGCGAAACCAACAACAGAACATCGATCCCGACTACAGACGGTTCTGACCGCCGCAGAGAATTTATTTCCGGCTCCCGTATCATTAACGACACTACCTCAGGCAGAACAGTGAGAAAAGCAGAACCACAGCGGCAAACAACCATCATTAACGGAACGAGGACAAACATCGGCGATAGGCCGAGAAACACACGCCCTCATCGCTTTGAAACGGCATCGCGCCAGCGTTTGATATACCGTGACAGACCTTATCATAGACAGAACTATTACAGCTTTGACCATACATACGTAGATCGCCTTCACCGAATACGTCACAAAACTATTTGGCCGAGATACAATTTTGTAATACGCTATAACCGAGGCCCCCGATTTTCTTACTGGCACTTTTATCCCTACTATCACCGCAAATACGTATTTGTAAGCCTTGGAGGCTACTGGCCTTTACATTACAGATATATCCGCTATTACTGGTATGGTTGCCACCTCTATGACTGGTACGGCTACTATCCGATTGCGCGTGAGATACAAGGTGATACATACAATTACTATACCTATAATTATTACTACGATGACGGCACCCAAACTTATAATACGGGCCAAACTTACAATAATACAGAATATTCGGCAGAAGAACCAACCCAGTCAACTTTGGCCGATACTTACTTTGAAGAAGCCGTCCAGGCCTTCGAAAACGGCAATTATGAAAAAGCAATGAATAAATTCGCACAAGCACTGGAACTGGCTCCCGACGATTTGGTGCTACCATTCGCATATTGCCAGGCCATGTTGGCCGCCGAAAGATATTCCGAAGCCGCCGAAGTCCTTCGGACGGTTCTCGTTAAGCTCGGCCCTGAAAACGAAGGCGTCTTTTTCCCCCGCGGCCTGTATCCCAATGAGGAGATTCTTCTCTCCCAACTCGACAAACTCGCCGAAAAAGCGGAAATGTACAGCTTCGACGCGGATTTGCAATTTCTGTTAGGATACCAACTGCTCGGCATCGGCCAGCTTGAAAAGGCCGAAATAGCTCTTGCGAAAGCAGGCCTTGATTTGAAAAACGCAAAAGCCTCGGCAATATTACTCAGACTTCTGGAAAAAATAAAAACCACAGACGGCAGAAACCAGGAGGCACAAACTGAAAAATTACAATCAAAAAACATAAAAACAAATCAATTTCCGGTGCAAAATAATATTACCGGTACAAAGCATGCGTCAACAATAAAGGGAACGGTACTTGTAGCCACTCTCTGTGTTCTTGCCGGAAGCACCGGTATCGGCCATTATTTCAGGATTTGTTGAGTTCCACCGGACGCTTCGATTGGAACTAATACATGGCATAATAACAAAAGAATCTGCATTATTGTTTGATATTTGCCGTTTATTAATATAGAATTTGCGTAACTAATTATCGATTTCGTGCCTTATATAAGATAGGGCGAAAGCTTCACCCCCCAAAGGGGGCAGCATAATGATACTGGTACTTGAGACAACGAATGGACAAACGGCTGCAAAACGCCTTGAAAGG
>JAFGBG010000046.1 GCA_016933295.1 Sedimentisphaerales bacterium
ATGCCGCGAATGGTTGTGCCGATTTTGTTTTTGCCGAGGGATTCCTCGCGCAACTGGTCCTCTTTTTTATGATAATCCAGCACGACATGCGCGTTTTCGCTTATTAAAAATCTGCCGTTCAGGGTAATATTTTCGCCGGCGAGCTGTTCGATTTCGCCGATTAAAACTTCCGGATCGACAACGACGCCGTTCGTGATTACGCACGTGGTCTCCGGCCTTATCGAGCCGCTGGGCAAAAGATGCAGCGCGAACCTTTTATCACCGACGACGACGGTATGACCGGCGTTTGCGCCGCCGCCGTAGCGAACGACTATATCGCTTTTCTCGGCCAGAATATCCACAATCTTGCCTTTGCCTTCGTCACCCCATTGTAACCCTATGACGCAATGATTCATCTGTGTCCTTTCTCTCAAGTAATGCGCGAAGCTTTTATGTAAAAGGCGTGAATTCCCGTGCACTTCAATTTTGTGACGAGCGAATTTTTTCCACCAGAAGCTCCAGAATTTCCTTCAAATTATCGTATGTCCTTATATTGAGCTTTTGATCGGTCTCTTTGCCGTCATTATCCTTATATGTAAAAGTAAAGTGACCTTTGGAGTCGAAATAGGTTTTATTTATTTTTTGTATGGAATCGTACGGGATTTTTTTGTTATCGGCGAGTATCAGCTCGTTGTCGTCGGCGATGATTTTTTTGTTTTTGCGAACGAAAAACCAGCCGGTCAATACAACGGCCAATCCGGCGAATACGAACGGAGATTTCTGATTGAATATCATGTCACTGTCCGGCTTGCCGTCAACGACATGGTCGTCATAAAAACTGCGGCGGTAAGACCATTCGTATTTGCTGAGATAACCGTCGTAGGCAAAAATCGCCGCGGCGCCGAGGCAAAAAAAAATACCAATCTTGAAGTTGGTTTTGTTGTATTTGCTGTATGGCGCTTCGATTGCCATTATTAAGGTCCTGAATGAAATCTATATCAGTCTTTTTTGCGCTATCGTTTCGGTAAGAGGCATAACGAAGTACGGCACGATTTTATCCGCCATCAGCTCCTCGGCCAGCCGGCACTGGGAATCGAACGATTTCAGAGCGTCGAATTTCTCGCCGCTTCCCGGGTATTGGCGGACGGTAAACGACAGACTTATCGCCTCGTCAACCACCTGCTCCTTTCTCTTGGGGCCGTAAACATTCGTCTTCGATTCGATACTGATGCGTGCCTGCGTGCGCTCGTCGCCGGAAAGGCCCACGACAATCGCAGGCGAGCAGCCGATAGGCTTGGCTCCCGGCAGCTCCAGCAGGCAGTTGAACGCACTTTGGCCCAGCAGCGCCTCGGCTATGACCTCGTCGTGATTGCCGGTGCAATCGAAGTCCATAGCCAGCGTGACATCGAGCGAATCGATATCCAGAGAGCTTACGCTCAGCATATAAGGCACAAGCTCCAGCACTAATCTGTCCTGCTCGTAAGCCATCTCGAAATACGGCGGATTGACCACTCCCGAACCGATTCGATCCGTTTCGAGACTTACCCAGCGGTATTGCCCGTGCTCGCGGTCTTCTTCCAGGCAGTAATCGTTATTTTCCCGCCTGTAAAAACAGCCCATCGAAGGAAACTGCTTTCGAATACGCTCGAAAAAAGACAGAACCGTATCGCGACCGGTCGGGAGTTCCAGCTCGGTATTGACATACATATCGAGATACAAATCATCGCAAAGAGAACTAAAACTATTTAATGTCATCTCAGAACACCACTCCAGGGCAGGCTCCGGCAACTTTCCGTCGGGCCATACTAAAAAGATTCAAAAATTTTCAATCGGTAAACACAACCGGCAAACATTATACATTCAAATATTCATTTTCCCAGATTTTTCCAATTAAACTCCGGTATCCTTTGTCATATTTTTTTATACCCGTGTTATTTGCCTTATTTAAGGGGAATTTTCTCATATATTCGTATTTATCTCAATAAATAAAACAGTAAAACTGCCGCCCCGAGTATATAACAATAAAACGCGAAATATTTAAGGTTCGCGCTTCTGGATGCTCTTATCAGCAGCTTAAGGGCGAAAATTCCCGTAACAGCAGCGGCGATCGTGCCGGCTAAAACCGAGACGACCGGAAGACTGCCGGAGCTGATTTCGGAAAAATCCCTGATCGCTTGCACCAACGTCGCGACCAAAATCGCCGGTATCGCGAGCAAAAAGCTGAATTCCACCGCCCAGCGCCGGTGCAGGCCTATCAGAATGGCGGCACAAATCGTTGCTCCGCTTCGCGAGATTCCCGGCATAATCGCCGTCAATTGGGCAAGACCGACGATTATCGCCGCAACCGCCCCGAACCGCCGAAGACCCATTCGCGTCTTTTTCCGCCGGTCGGTAATCAAAAGCAGCGTCCCGGTGATAAGCCACATAAAAGCCACTACCTTCAGATTGCCTCGTGCGGCGGAAAAATATTTCTCAAGCAAAATGCCCGGAACGCCCGTTACCGCCGTCGCAAGGATTGCCAATACAAGGATATGAACGCTCGGACTTCGCTGATAAATTTCCGTGAGATTTTTGCCGTATTTGCCGGATGACAGGAGGTTTTTAACAAAATTGCTGATAGATTTGCGAAAGACGATAAAAATCGCCGCGACCGTACCGACGTGAACGCATAAATCGAACAGAAGCATTGCCGGGGTTTCAGGGTCGAACTTAAAGAGATTCTCGAACAAAACCAGATGGCCCGATGACGAGACCGGCAGAAATTCCGTTGCGCCCTGGACGATGCCTAAAATTACCGCCTGAACGACGCCGAGAGGCAAGTCTTCGCCGCACGCGCATAATTCGCTGATATATGTTATCACGCCGGTTTTGTAGCATAGTAACAGGGCAATGCCGCCGTACACTCCGGCAAGTAAATCGTCGGCTAAAATTCCCCAGCCCGCCGGGAACTTTTCGAGCTTGCGTATCGGCCACGGCTTGGAGATATCGAACAGCCTGAATAATAAAAATCCGAGCGCCGTGGTAATACAGATTTGACCCGTTGTGAATTCTCCGATAAAAGCTGCTACGAACAAAAACGTCACCGCCTGTCCGGCGAGCTCGTCGGCGACGACTTCGCCGGGGTCATTTTTGCCGGTTGCCGCGATAACCGAAGGCGCGAATTTCACGCAGATAAATCCTGCCGCTAAAATAATCGCCGCCATAACCGTTGCCATTGTCACCGGCGATGCGCCGAGATAACCAAGCAGATCGAAAATCACCGCCGCCGGGACGGAGCCGTACGTACCCGGCGCAACCGGCAGCCGGCCAAGACCGAAACATGATGTCAAAAGCCTTTTCATATTCGTAGAAGATTACCTGACCAAGGCATTTAAGTCAAAGAATATTAGTCAGATTCGATGCTATATGTCATTCCTGCGCAGGCAGGAATCCAAAATCCTGTCCGCTAAACGCTATCCGCTAACAAACGCTATCCGCTAACAATTCGGCTAATTAACTAATTCTCTAATCAACTAATTCACTAAAAATCCCTTGCCAATTCCGTCTCAATAGTGTAGATTCATTAATGTGCGTGCGGGACACCTGGGATTTGGGTTATTAATAATTGACTTTAAAAAAATGTTTTTTTAAAAAACGTCAGCTAATTAAGAGAACGATGAAGAGGGACCATTCGGTTTGTTATTAGAATACAGTGAATGTATAATCCTATTGTTCGTTAGTATGCCGATAGCAGATCAAGAAGGATTTAAACTATGAGACATGTTATATGGGGAATGACACAACGATGGGTCGCGATTGTAATAGTGTGCCTGGCAGGTGGGAGCGTAGTCGCAGAGGACGTCGTCATCGTCGATACAAATGTGATACTGAGATCCATCTCGGGCAATCCGCTCGGCATAAACTTCAACTACCTTCGCGACGACAACCACAATCGACCGGCCGGTTCGCCAAGCATACAGTCTGTCATGAAGCAAATGGACATTCATTGGGTGCGCTACCCCGGCGGTGAAAAGTCGGACTGGCAATTCTTCGCCCGAGAGCCTTATACAAAGGCGGACCCGATTGTGTTTGGGTGGTATGAATCACAGATCGGGAATCATGATATTCTCGATTTCTATGAGTACATCCATTATCTACGTGAATTTGAGGGACGCGCATATGTAGTAGTGCCTTATGAATCATATGAACGTTCCAACAAGACCAAGGAGGAATTCCTTGAACATGCAGTTGCCTGTGTACGATACGCCAATATTCAGAATAAGTACGGCGTTATGTATTGGGAGATAGGCAACGAAGACCACCACAATGGTACGGGCACTGCTGCTGAAATCGGTCAGGTTGCCAAAGAGTTTGCTCAGGCCATGAAAGCCGTCGATCCGAATATCAAGGTTGGCTGCAACGGTAACAGCCCTGATTGGTTCAGAACCCTGCTTGACGTCGCGGGAGCAGAGTTGGATTTCGTTACTTTGAGCAACTACTGTGAGTGGATCAAGGATTTCGAATATTACCGTCGGACGGAAAACGTACTTCTGGATCATTGGGTACGACCTGCCGCTCAGGCGATTCAAGAGTCTCCCCATAAAGACCGCCTCAGGGTGGTTGTAGCCGAATTCAATTCGTTCAACTGGTTAAAAACCTGGTCCTACAGGAACGACCTTGGCCATGCAATTGTGGCTTTTGATATGGCGGGGCAACTTCTCTGCAACAATAACGTGGAATTTGCGATGTTGTGGGCCACACGGTACATGGAGAAGGATGGGATTGCGCTGGGCAACCATAATGAGATTCTACCCGCTGGTCGGCCTCTGGCAATATGGGGGCGTTTTCTCAAGAGTCAAATGGTACAGGCGTCAGGGCCGAAACGGTCTCGTTGTTTTGCCACATTCGAACCCCGAACTCAATCGCTAACAGTCTTTATCATTAACAAAGACAGTGTGAATAGAAAGGTCACCATAGAGGTCAAAGCTACAAATAGTTTCAGTAATGCTGATGTTTATCGTTTTGCCGGTACAGGTGATACGGATATGAAACCAGCTTGGTCGGAAATTGCTTCTATGGATGTTTCAGCCAATATATTAAAAGGCATAGAACTTAAAGGCACATCTATCACCGTGTTGGACATGAAAACCAAATAAAAAAAGATGTCCTGAAGTGGTATAGTGTGCGCAGATTCGCACCAAATTAATGTGAGCAAATAATTATGCCGGATTAAAACAGATGGTTTTGTGCGGGTGGAGCATTTGGTAGAATAACAACATGGAGCTTCTCGGGTTAAACGATGTTCAACTGACCGTGCAGGAACGGATTTTTAAAGAATCTACTTTCATGCAGTTTCTCGCGGGCCTGCTCGGCGTTGGATTTGTAGTTGCAATGTTTCTGGGCTATAGATACGGAAAATGGCCTTTTTATGTATTTGTTTTATCCGGTATTGTGCCTGTACTGTTTTCAGCCATTTGTTTTCGACATTGTACGAAGGCAATGGCCTCCAACAATTGGTTGCTCGCCATCGGTCCCGATCGAATATTTATTAAATTCAGGTCCTATTTGAATCCGCACCTGCCCGCTGACGATCCCCAGGTGGTTTCGATGTCGTTTTCAGAAATCGAGGCGGCACAAATTACGAAAGAAAAAATCATATACTACGGCTCACGAGAAAATTCCAAAACCTCAGAATAC
>JAFGBG010000047.1 GCA_016933295.1 Sedimentisphaerales bacterium
AAACAGTTTTTGAAGGCTTCGGTTTTCGAACAATTATTAAAATCGGCATCAAGAACGACGATATCAGAATTCTTCCGGCCCAATTTAACAAGCGTATCTCCAACGATATCTCTTGGCGCAATCATTTCCGGCATTTAATTTTTCTCCCTAACATACTTCAATGTTGTCTCAATCTTATCTTTTTCGCAGTTCAAACTTTCAAGTGTTTCGACAAGCTGTTCTTCAGTAAAAGAAACCGAGTGACATGATGGTTTGCCTGCATAGTAAGGAACTTTGTGCCCTTTTTCCGTATGGCAAATAATTGCTACCGGCTTTCCTTTGACGGAACCGGCTTTATCAAACACATCGATTAATTCTTCTATGGAATGTCCGTTGACCTCGAACACTTCCCAGCCGAATGACTGCCATTTGCCTATTAAAGGTTCGAGCGGCATGACTACATCCGTCTTATCCGTCAGGGCAAGCTTGTTATAATCAATCAATGCAACTAAATTATCCAGATTGTATTTGGAAGCCGCCATCGCAGCCTCCCATATCTGGCCTTCCGCCAATTCTCCATCCCCGAGAATTGCATATATACGAAAAGATTTTTTCTTGATTCTCGCACCAATTGCCATCCCGACACTCGCGGAAAGTCCCTGCCCGAGAGCACCGGTACTCATTTCAATACCCGGACAAACGCCATACTCCGGATGCATTTGAAGCGGACTGTCAATCTTATGCAGCGTGTATAATAAATCTTCCGAGATATATCCCAGTTCGGAAAAAACAGCGTATAACGCAGGAGCGGCATGACCTTTAGACAGTACCAACCGGTCTCGGTCCGGGTAATCAGGATCATTTTTATCAAATCGCATCTTGTGGAAATACAAAACTGTGAGCATTTCAATAATGGACATTGAACCGCCTATATGCCCTACACCGGAATAGGCTATCATTTGTACGATTTTAATTCGCAATCGATTGGCAATCGCTTCCAATTCTTCAACTGTATTTACCTCTTGATTCATTAAAAATATCCTATATGAAGTTTTTCAATATTCCTATTACTGATAGGAAATATGATTTCCATTGGCTTAAAATGAGTATAACCGTCGAAATCCAACTAATCAAGGTCAAAATTGACCTACGTCGAGGTCATTTCCTGCCGACCGAATAAAAACACCCGGTCGCTCAAAATCCATTGACCATGAAGCCGCCGTCAACGACGATGCACTGACCGGTGATATATGAAGCCGCCGGCATACACAAAAACGCCGCAACAGAAGCAACCTCCTGCGGTTCGGCAATTCTGCCCATGGGAGTGCGTGCAAGAATATCCGCAAGATAATCCTTATCTTCCAGCAATTTTTCGACAAGAGGAGTTCGAGTGTACCACGGCGCGAGAGCGTTGACACGTATGCCGTCACCGGCCCACTCGACCGCCAGGTTCCGCGTCAGTTGACAAAGAGCGGCTTTGCTCATACCGTAAGCAGTCCCCGTGCGCAAATGAGTCAGCCCGGCGACGGAAGTAATATTTACCACGGCAGCGGCATCGGATTCTCGAAGTAACGGATACGCCCTGCGGCAAATATCGAAAACCGAGTGCATATTCGTAGCGATGACCGCGTCGTACTCGGCCTGCGAATATTCGACGGCCTTTTTTCTGATATTGGTGCCGACGTTATTTATGAGAATATCCAGCCTGTCCCAGTGCCGCGATAAATCCTCGAGCAACTTTTTGCGTCCGTCCTCGTCCGAAATATCCGCCGCCACGCCAAGTGCCTCGAAACCGTTTTTACGCCACGAGGCCAAATGCTCATCGAGCAAATCGGCGTTTCGAGCAACGATATAAACCTGCCCCCCTAATTCCAAAAATTCCTCGGCGATTGCCAGGCCGATTCCCTTCGTTCCGCCGGTTACAAGGGCACGTCTGCCGTCGAGCCGCCATCTATCGTTTTTCATAAATATTATCCTTTCGAGGTCCCGGCACTTTTTCGTTTCAACCAGAAATCGAACGAGCGGCCCGGCACAAAAATATCCAGACCCACCGAAGGCACATCCAGAGGATTCGTAACTATATGGGATTGCCCGCCGGGGATATAGACGGCATCGCCTTCGCCGAGGACCTGCTCGTCGTCGTCGGTTGTAATCGAAAGCTTTCCTTCGAGCACCACGAGTACCTGCGCGTTGGGATGGTCGTGCCGCGGCGAGGCGTGCTTCGGCGGCTTTATAAAATGCTCGATTGAGATATCCTTCTGGTTGCACAGACTCGTACGCTTCCAGTTTTTCTCAGGCTCGTATGTCTCGGCGCTTTTGAAACGAATCACCTTCATATTTATTCTCCTGTACGAAGCCAACAGCTACATATCTGTAAACATTCATTATGTAAAACAAGACGCCGACTGTCCACCGGCAATTTCCGAGATGAGAGCCTTTTATAAAAAATTGCCGCCCAAATATACAAGAAGATTTGCTATATCCGTTAAAGCTGGTAGTATAATTATGGATAAGAAATATTTTATTCGAGAACCGCAACTTTGGAGATAACTTATGAAAACCATCGATCTGCGCAGCGATACTGTTACCCTGCCAACGGATTCAATGAGGCAGGCAATCTATAACGCCGAGTTAGGCGACGACGTATTCAGCGAAGACCCGACAACAAACCGCCTCGAGAAAATGGCCGCAGAACGTATGGGCAAAGAAGCGGCAATAATGGTCGCCAGCGGCACTATGGGAAACCTGGTATGCCTTCTTACCCATTGCAGCCGCGGCGATGAAGTTATTCTCGGCAATCAGTCGCATTCGTTCCTTTACGAAGCCGGTGGAATGTCGGCCCTCGGCGGGATACATCCGCATACAGTCGTTAATCAGCCCGACGGTACGATGCGGCCCGAAGATATCGAAGCAGCCATACGCTCCGACAACGTGCATTTCCCGCGAAGTCGGCTCATCTGCCTGGAAAATACCCACAACTACTGCAACGGCACGCCGCTCACCGTCGAATATACAAAAAAAGTCGCGGCGTTAGCCCGCAAACGCGGCTTGAAGGTTCATCTCGACGGCGCGAGGATTTTTAATGCCGCCGTGGCTTTAGGTGTGGATGTAAAAGAGCTGACCGGCCCCGTGGATTCGGTGAGTTTTTGCCTGTCCAAGGGACTGGCCGCTCCGGTCGGATCGGTGATATGCGGTTCACGCGAGTTCATAGCAGAAGCCCGACGGAATCGCAAGATTTTGGGCGGCGGAATGCGACAGTGCGGGATTATTGCCGCCGCGGGAATTGCCGCTCTGGAGCAAATGGTCGAGCGTCTGACCGAAGACCACGCAAACGCCAGAAGATTGGCCGAAGGAATCGCCTGCACGCAGGATTTATCCCTCGAGCCGGAAACCGTGAAAACGAACATTATTTATTTCGAGATAACAAGCGAGAAAATCTCCGCCGAAATGCTCGTTAAAAAACTTGCCGCCAAGGGAATCAAAATCCTGAATTTAGGCCCTAACCGGCTAAGGGCCGTCACTCACTACGGCATAAATTCCGACGATATCGATTTGACGCTAAAAGCCCTCAAAAAGATCACGGAAGAGCCGTAACTGATACAATTACTCAAGCTCGAACGTGGCATAGACCGTAACTTTGACTGTGATTGCTCCCGGAACGAACTTATCGGAAGCAAGGTCAACTGTCGGCGGCGTACTCTGAACCCAGGCTGTATTTGATAACATCGAACCTTGTCGTTGATCCGCCTGTGCATGTTCGTTGATTGTCAGTACCCGGCCAATCCTGGCGCCGACAACCTCAGCCATGGCCTTCGCCTTCTCCTGAGCGGCTTTCAGTGCCTTTAGTCGTGTCTCGGCCCGAACCTCATACATGCTTGACGATTCGAAGCTGAACCAAACCTCCATTTCGGTGCTTGAGACGAGACTGTCAAGAAACTCGTCGAATCGTTTCAGGTCACGCTGGCGAATAGTAACGCCGCGTCTGACCAAAAAATGCTTGAACGCGCGCGTATTGCGTTCGTACTCACGATTCACGCTGACTTGCCCGGTCTCAAGATCTCCCTCGGCGATTCCCAGTTTCTCCTGCAGGGCAACTACCGCTTTCACTTTTTCATCGTTTCGTTTTTTTGCCTCGAGCATATTAACGTCGGTATCGGTCAGGGTAATCTGCCAGAGGATATGGTCCGGTGCAGTTTTGGTCTCGATTGTGCCGGTAACAGAGATGCTTCGAACCGGGCTTCCTTCTGCGGCCAGGACAACGGTGCCCGAGAGCAAAATAAGACCAACAGCCGTATAGATAATACTTTTCATAATTTTCTCCTTTCGATTTGTTCTTTTGCCGGCTTTGTTTTATACGGTTTCAATATATGAAGTGTTAGCCGTATTACTTTCAGCAAAAACCGTTTTATAAGAAATAACGAAACTTTATACATAACCTGGCTATAGTTTACTCGTATTTGCTTATGAAGATGTGTAAAAATTATGTAAAACTTTTATAGAGCGTCATAATTGACGTAGCCCACCTAATTTTGATTATGTCATTATTGGAAGATTGCCGCGGCTACTTCGCTAGCCAACTCCGCCGAAGCAGCTTTGGTTGCGAAGGCTGGAAAGCTACGAAGCCTCGCAAAGACAGGATTAAATGGATTCCCGCCTGCGCGGGAATGACAAACAACGAAACACGAATCACGAGATACGAGCTACAAGCGACGAACGAGGAACAACGTGCCGTATCAAGGTGATTTTTCGGAAAAACGCGGATTTTGCTTGAAATTTTGCCGGAACGATATATAATTGTGAACAAATAGAATATAGAATACAGAATACACAATACAGTAATGGGGGGGGGAAAATCACAAGTCAAAAACAAAAAGTCAAAAGAAAAAAATTTATGCCTTAGGCAAGTAAAAGTCAAAAAATCACAGAAAAACAAGTTTTTCCGACATACGACATGCCATATACGACCTACGATGTTATTTGAAAAAACGAACCCAATTTTAACGGCAGAATTAAGAACTCAGAATACACAATACAGAATGAGGTGGGCAAATCAGAAGTTTCAAATCCTAAGCTCTAAATTCGAAATCCCAAACAAATTCGAATTACCTAAAATTGAAATTCAAAACACCTCTGTGTGCTCTGTGGCTTGTAACATAACTTGAAAAAACGAACCCAATTTTAATGGCAGAATACTGAACTCAGAATACAGAAGACAGAATAAAGAATGTTTATAAGGGGTTGTCAAATATGAGATTACAATACAATTTTAACGGTGGTTTCCTTGAATGATTTTCTCAATACTATCAAGGATTGGGCCAAAAAACAAAGCCAATTCAAACCCAAACGAAGCCAAAAGGAAGCCAATTTATCGCCGGATTGCCCCTTTTATAAGAGTGAACGAATGCGGCTCAAACGAATACATAAAACTTTCTCCGGAGGCGTTAATATCCGGTTTCTGGACTGTTTTGACCGGTTCTTTGCCGAAGTCGTTCATGGCCTTAATATCCGGCCCGTTGACCTCGAAAACTTTCATCGGCCCGGCGAAACGGCCTTCCTGCGAGATTATCTCGGTCGCAATTGCTTTATCCTTATGGCGGTTAACAACACAAATCGTAATTTGGCCGTTGTCATAGGCGGCGGAAACATCGAGATACGGCACGTTTTTACGCACGGTCGTTGTCTCGCCAAGGCCGAGGAAGAATTCGTCGGTGTCATAGGTCTGGCAATCGACAAAAACGTCCAGCGATGTCCCCCTTACGTTTTGGGCGAACAGTTGCAGGGGATAATAAATCGTCTGCCTGAACAGCGTTTTTTCATTTGTGAATATCGGAGCGATAACATTTACAAGCTGTGCCATATTTGCCATTTTCACGATATCGGCGTTACGAACAAAGACATTGAGAAATCCCGCAACGACCAGGGCGTCTTCCAGGTTGTAATGCTCTTCCAAGGCCCGAGTCCCGCGCTTGAATTCGCCGGTCCTGGCTCGATACCATACGTTGTACTCGTCCCATGCGATGTATATCGGGTCACGCTGCCCGCGGTCGGCCTTGACCATCTCTTCCATGATCATGCCCTTTACGACCTGAGTGCGCTCTTCACAAACCAGCGGGGTGGAAAGGAAATTGTAATAATTATCATCAGGATTACCGACGTAAATATGAAGTGCGATATAATCGACAACGTCCCTCAACTCGTGCAATACAGTGCCGTTCCAGTAATCGGGATCGGCGCCGGGACGATAGTTCGACGAACCTGCGGCAATCAATTTGATCTCAGGACTGGTGAGCCTCATAAGTTTCGCCGCTTCACGGGCTTTCTTGCTGTAGTCCACGGCATTCAGGTGGCCCATCTGCCAAAACCCGTCCATTTCATTCCCGAGACTCCAGTAAATAACATTATGCGGCTCGGGATAACCGTGCTGTCGCCGCAGCTCTGCAAAATAGGGCCCCTCTTTGACATTGCAATATTCCACCCAGCGCTGTGCTTCTTCTATCGTGCCGGTTCCCATATTCACGGAAAAATACGGCTCGGTGCCTACATCTTTGCAAAATTCAATGAATTCGTTGGTTCCGAATTTATTGGTTTCCAGTCTGGCCCAGGCGAGCTCCATCCTGGGGATTCTCTGCGGCCCGACCCCGTCCAGCCAGTGATAATCGGAGACGAAATTTCCGCCGGGATAACGAACGATGGAAACATCGAGTCCTTTGACCGCTTCCAGGACATCTTTGCGGAAACCCCGGCTATCGGCCTGCTCCGAATCCGGTTCGTAAATTCCGCCGTAAACGCAGCGCCCGAGGTGCTCGACAAAATTGCCGTACAGGTGCTTGTCAATTTCGCCGATTGTCCGGTCGATATCGATTTTTATCCGCGCCCGGGAGCTACCGGCGGCACTCGAATCCGATTGCATCAGAAGACTCATCACGAATACGACTACTGTTATGAATACGCAACTGGCGTTTTTCCCCGCTTTCATAGCCGGCTCCTTTCACTAATTTTGCATGACAAATTTTTGATATACATGCACAGAGAATCAACTACAACAATTCGGCGACCCGCGGCCAGCCTTTCTCCCATACCATGGTGGAGATTTTCAGCTCGGACCTGCCGGTCTGGCCGTGATAAGCGTGAAATATCAGGTAATCCCCATTCAGCTCCTGAAGCACGGCCTGATGTCCCGGCCCGCGCCAGCTCGGGTTTGTCGCTTCGATTACCAGGGAACCGCCGCCTTCGGTCATGGGTTTGCCGGTCTTGTCAACATACGGGCCGGTGACTTTTTTTGAGCGGCCGACAACAATGTTATACGTACTCTTTGCTCCTCTACAGCAGAAATCGAAAGAAACGAACAGGTACCAATATTTGCCGTGCCGGATAATAAAAGGCGCCTCAATGGCACCCTCGACCGGCGGAGTCACATGTTCTTCCGACCGTGGGCGGCTCGCCAGAGAATACAGCGTTGTGTCCGTAGTGGAAGCCTTGCCTGTTTGCGGATCGATTCGTCTCATCTTAATGCCGCTCCAGAAGCTGCCCCAGCAGAGCCAGACATTGTTTTCGTCCTCTACCACGAGATTGCCGTCGATTGCGTTCCAGTCGTCCTGGCCTTCGCGGGAACGGATGACCATGCCCTGATCGACCCACTTGTAGTCGGGGCTGTTCGGGTCGAGTGTCACGTTGGTAGCGAGCCCGATGGCGGAATTATTTCTGCCGAATGTGGAAACAGAGTAATAAAGATGATACTTGCCGTTATAGTAGGAAATGTCCGGAGCCCACGAGTCCCTGGCTCTCGGAATCTCCTGCCCGACCCAGTCGGGGAGACTGTCAAAAACAGCGCCGCAGAGAGTCCAGTTGTACAGGTCCTTCGAGCAGCGTATGGGTATGATTCCTCCGCCCCTTCGCCTCACACGGCCGGTCGAGAATACGTAGTATGTATCATTTTCTCTTATAATGACCGGATCATGAACTCCCAAATCTCCGCGAAGATCGAGAAGCTCAGGCTCCTGTTTTATCCCCATACTTCGGCAGGACACCGTGACGGCGACAATACCGAGCAGTACGGCATAAAAAAGTATGAAAAACGGTTTTCTAATCGCTGTTCCATAATCTGCTTTTTTAACATCCATGTGTGTCATTTGTTTGCCCTCTCAATAAAATGCTGCATTGTTGTCATAAGTCAATTTTGCTCCTTCTTAACTACTTGTCAGGTATTATGCCAGAGATTCGATGCGATGTCCAAAAAAATAAGGGGCCTATACCGAATAATTCGATATAGACCCCGAATAACTTATTTACAGTCTAAAACCTTCGAGCTACTCTTCGACAACGGCGGGCATATACAGCCGGATATCGTCAATAAACAATACGCCGGTACCCCGGGAGGAACCGATCCTCTTGAGGCCGATAGTAAATGTAGTGACATTAGCCGGATTAGCATTAGCAGCGGTCAAATCTATAGACCACGGTATCCATTCGCCCGCCGCCAGATTGGCAGTATCGCCGTCGTAAGGAATCTCCGAACCATTGAGTTTGACATACAACTGTTCGGTAGCAGCATTGTTCGGATCGCCGTAGAACCATAACCTTAATTCCTGAACGCCGCTTTTTGTCCAATCGCTTCCTACGGTCAAGTCACTCGTATTGACCGTAACCTCCGAATAACTCGCAGTGCTGTTGTCATAAAACAGCGGCGCCGATTGAGTGCTGCCTTCGCGAACAATATCGACTTCAACGAAATGTTCGCCGTCGGCAAACGACGGAGTAGGATAACCGATTGTCGAGCCGTTAACCGTAGGATTGTCATATCCATCGGTCCATGTCATATATATTCTGTTAGAACCTTCCGCATCGAGATTGATATCATTGTATGACTCGAAATCATCCACAACGATATAGTCGTATACCGTAAAGGTCCAGAGCCAGCCTGTACTGACTGTTCCGTCACTATTATATTCATCAATTCGCCAGTAATAAGTCTGGTTCCATCCGAGATCTTCAGGGAAGATATAGCTGTTCTCACTTTGCCGACCCAGATATATATCCGCACTCGATGTATCGGCGTTTCTCACTGCATCCTTATCAGTGCCGAAATAGATATCGTGCTCAACGGCATTATCTCCGGGCACCCAGCTCAAAGTTGCGGCAGTAATTATATCGGCGTTTGCTCCATTAACCGGCTCGGGGCTCGATGCACGCAGCGGATCAACTTTCGATACTGCTTCTATCTCTTCCTGAGACAGCGATCGGTTATATATTCGGAAATCATACAAGGAGCCGCTAAAGTATGCGTCATTAGGCCACTCCGGTCTGCCTATCCAGTTCTCTGTTGTTACACCCAAATCGCTTAGAACATTCTCCGCAACCAAACTACCGACCAATTCGCCGTCAAGGTATAGTTCCAGATTATTCGGTTCCGAGATCACAGCTACATGATGCCAGCCTGTGGCAAGAGCACCCTCGAGCGAATCCAAATCATCTGAAAAACCGCCGGTCGTAATCGAGACGCGCATATTCCCTTCCTCATTAAAACGCGGACTCAAGTATGCGTAATTCGTCGTATCCGTGCCCAAATTAAGAATGGGCAACATCACACCGGCGTCCGGATTTGCGAAATTGACCCATATCGCCAGGGTAGCCTCATTTAGTGTACCGACGATATCACCTATGGGCAAATCGACATAATCGTTAATACCGTCGAATTGTAACGCACCTTCCAGATGGCCAAATATCCATTGCGGACCATTCTTCAAAACGCCATGATTGTAATTGCCGGACCAGTCCAGAGCTATTGTTCCTGTATCATCATTCAGTTTCCACCAGCCAACAAGATTTGGATCGGTTACCTGTATCTCCTGGATGGTTGTAAAACTCCACACATCACCTTTCCACATTGTAGCACCCTTGCTACCATCAACTCGCCAGTAATAAGTCGTGCCGTATTCCAGTGTTCCCGGATCATAGGTTGTAGTGCTATTGAACATCTTTAGCTGTACATTCGCGTGACTGGCTCTTGTGGCATTGTTAACTTCTTCGAAGTTGTTGCCAATATAAATATCATGTCGGGTTGCTTCGGCCCCGGGGCCCCATTCAAGCTCGACGTCGGGATTTACGTAATTTTCTCGATCAGAGGGACTTGGATTAAAAGCGATTAACGGCTGGATAGTGAAACTCCATATAATACCTTTCCATACGTTTACGCCGTCAGTTTCATCGATTCTCCAGTAATATGTAACACCCTGCTCTAAAGCGGTTACAGAATACGTTGTACTGCTGGTAAGCCCCTTGTCAGTATCGCCGGTGCCTTCATTTACCTCGTCCAAATTATTGCCGAAATATACATGATGGCCATTCTCCTGGGCGGCATAAATTCCAGCATCCCATTGAAGTGTCACTTCTGTCTGGATAACAACACTGCCGTCATCCGGTACGGGAACAGCTGCTTTTTCGGGATCAGCCGCCTTTCCCAGCTCATTCTGTGCAAACACACGGTTATAGATACGAAAATCATCCAAAGCACCATTAAAATAAGGATCAGCATATTCAGACTGACCGAGCCAGTTATTGGATGTTTCCCCAAGGTCATCCACACTATTGACACAATTGGTCTTTGAGCCAACAAGCTCGCCATCGACATATAAAATCATGGTTGTGTCGCTATCACTAACAGTTACAGCCACATGATGCCAACCGGTGGGCAAGGCTCCTATGCTCGCATCGAATTCGTCCCATCTACCATTATTTGCTACTATCGCTAAACGCATTGCCATATTAGACGTACCCGTACTGGGGCAGAGGTATATGTAATTCGCCTGACCTGTGCCGAAATCGAATATACGCTGCCAACCCATACCGTCCGTAGTGCCGGTTCGACCGGCGTAATCTACCCAAAATGAAAAAGTACATTCATTAAGGGTAGGTATAAGATCGCCTATGTCCAATTCAACGTAGTCATCACCATCGGATGGATCGAACCGAAGCGCGCCATCCTTGTAACCGGTAATCCACTGCGGATTTCCCTGGAGGGTGCCGTTATAGCCATTGCCGCTTGAGTCATAAGCGATTGTGCCGGATGTCTCATCGAACTTCCACCAGCCGACAAGGTTAGGATCCTGAGCATGGGCAACATTTATCAATACAAGACTTAAAACAAAAGTAAAACCTGCCAAATAAATCAATCTCTTACACATAAACTATCCTCCTTCTATAAAGAGTAAAAAATTAGAATTTAACCGATAACTCATATCGCATATCTTCATAAAAACACAATTTGGAATGAATAAAATCTCCTTCCTCATTAACCCGATCCAAAAACCGAAGAGTAAAGAATTCTTAAACATATAGCCTAAACAAAGCAACTCTCGATTGTCGGACGCGTCTTTTTAATTGATACCTCAGTGAAACACAAAATTGGGAACTATGGAGTTCCGGTAACTAAGAAAATGAATTTCCACAGGGTTTTTCTACACAAACTCCTATTCCAACAGAACTTTTATACCATATTAGACAACATCTCGTCAAGAAAAACTTATACTTGTAAAGTAATAAAATAGAATACAGCCTTGAATCAGAACGGTTTAATAACAATGGATTAGACAATAACTCATGTTCTAAAAAAGACTTAACACAATCCCCCTGAAAAATGAACTTTGCCGGGACGGCCCATGATCCTAAAGTAATGCAAAAATAGACACTTTAATATGAACCTAATCCGTTGCGGCTGAAATTATAAGGGGAAAAAACAAAACAATATATTAATCTAAACACCGAAAAAGCCTATCGCCGGGCTTAGAAACCGATATTGTCACTCGTTTAATTCTAACGCTCTGAGGTTGATTTCTTTTCTTGAAACGATTAATATAAAATGATATAATTACTCCTGCTAATAGAAAAAAGGTTATTGGTCTGTAGTTCGTGCCTGGCAATCGCGACGTCTAAAAGCAAATACAGAAGTCCTGTGATATGAAACCCACTATATCAAAAAATGTCAGTAAATTCAAGTGTACCAAGTCGCCTGTCCGAGAAATCATGGATTTGGCGAATCCGCAGTTTTTCAAACAGGCCGGTCTTAATCCAACAGAAGTTATCTCGTTTTCCGGCGGCTGGGTAAACCATGAATCGCCCGACGAGCTTCGAAAGGCTTACGGTGATATAATTCAAAACCGGCAACGTTTTCACTTCAGCGGCGGTTACCCTCCTACAATAGGTTTAACGGAGTGCCGCAATGCTATTGTGGATTTCGAGAAACATATATTCGGTCAGGAAATGAATCTGAAACCGGAGAACATCGCCATCGGATGCAACTCGTCACAAATGACATTTAATCTGATGCACATTATGCTAAGTCCCGGTGACACATTGCTGCTGACGGATCCATCTTACTGTAATTATCCCTCGCAGGTCTCGGCGATTGACGGTGTTAAAATAATTCGCTTCCCCGTCCTGGATGTGGCAAAATGGCGTTACATAGCCGACGAAAAAACGGCCGAATTCGCGAAGTTTATCCGTTCTGAAAAACCTAAGATGATTCTGTTGTGCGCGCCGGATAATCCGACATCTCAGATCCCGCCGACTGAATTCATTAAAGCCGCATTGGAGGCGGCAGTCGAGATCGGCAGCTTCCTTGTGATTGACTTCGCTTATAAAACACTTATCTGGAACGGCGATGTACCCGAGTATTTCTCATGGGGACCGACAGAAAACTATGTTTCTATCCATTCCAATTCTAAATGGTGCCGCGGACTGGGCCGGCGACTCGGTTGGGTGGAAGCTCCGCCGGAGATTATCGAGGCGCTCGAAGCCGTGCAGGGTTCAAGCATTCTCTGTCCTGATACCCTGCACCAGATGGCACTGACCGATTATATCACCAACGGCATCGAAAGCAATAGTATCATACCCTACATACACAAAACCGCAAGGCTTTACGAGACCGCCGCAAAACGCACGGTCGAAGCGATAGACAAGCATTTGAAGCTGCCATGCCTCGTACCGCAAGGCGGATTATATACAGTGGTTCACGTTGATGCAGAAAGCTCAGAAATCACGCGTAGAATCGTGGAAAATACCGGCGTAATTGTCGTCCCGGGATGGGGCTTTGGCGAGACCCTGAAAAATGCGGTACGTCTGTCCTACGGCCCGCTTGTACACAGCCTCGATAAGATAGACGAAGGTATGAAACGAATCGGCAAATTCTTGGCCACCTGCAATAGATAGAGCTCTTTGATAAACAGTCAGCCCTAAAAAAAGATATGCCTATCAAATTGACATCAAATTAGACATACTGCTACAATTAGCAGAGTTATTATGAACTGTTTCAGGAGGTCGTAAAGGATGATGCCTGAATATATTGCATGGTAGATTTTCCTTTGTTTTGACGATCTGTCTTTTTGGTGGGTATGGATATATAATAATTAAATTGGAGGAGCTTTCAAGAAAAAATAACGAGTGTAACGCATTATCAAATATAAAATTATACCCCAACAGCATGGGAAAGGGAAGTCGAGCTGAAATAGAAAGGCACAGACAAGTCATTCTAATTTCTACTACGAACCTTTATTGTATGGAGGAAGAACTATGTACAAAAAAGCGATATTTATAATAGCAGGTATAGTATTGAGTTTGAATTGTCTGACACAAGCCCAGGACCTGATCCAAATTAGCAATACCCAAACATGGAGTACCTTTGACCAGGGAGGATTTGGTCCGAACGATACATTACAAATCTTAGCAGGAGGCAACCTTATTATTACCGATAGGTGTAGTCTCGACAACGGCAGACATTTGATCATCGAAGAGGGCGGGCGTTTTACCATGAATGCCAGACTCGACACGAACAGTCGGGGGCAGATCACCATCAATGGTGGTGAGTTTCACAATACCGTGGACTTCAAATTTCCTGACAGCAACGGCACTCAAGATGTGCATATCTGGTTATATGGAGGATTGATGATTTGTGCACAGATTGAAAGTATAACAGATCGTGGCTCCATGGTGCATGTCGGGGGCGGTGTATTGCGAGTCGGGAATACATCAGGCATGGCTCGATTTGATCCGGAAACAACTGACTGGACGATTATTCCCATACCACCGTATGATAGTATAACGATTGTTGATATTGGTGGTGGCTGGAAGGAAGTATCAGCAACTTCCCCCTTCGCAGTAACCGAATGCTGGCCAGAAAACGAAGCTACCGATGTGTTAAGGGATGTAGTCCTTGGCTGGACACCGGCAGAATTTGCCAGTTCACACGATGTGTACCTGGGAACCGTTTTCAAAGATGTTAACGAGGCCGATGCAGGCAGTCCGTTATTAGTCGGCCCGGGCCAGGATGCTAACTCGTATGATGCCGGACGACTTGAATTCGGCCAGACCTATTACTGGCGGATCGATGAGGTCAATAATGCAAATTCAGCCAGCCCCTGGAAAGGCATGGTCTGGAGCTTTACCATTGAGCCGTTGGCTCGTCCGATATCAGCAGGCGATATAATTGCTACAGCTTCCAGTCAGGATCCAGACCAGGGACCTGAAAATACCATCAATGAATCAGGATTAGTTGACGACCTTCACTCGACTCAAACTACGGATATGTGGGCGACTGCTGAAAGCCAGGCTCTGCCGGCCTGGATACAGTATGAGTTCGACAAGCCCTACCAGCTCCATGAGATGCTGGTATGGAACTATAATGGGCCATCTTTTCTTACTGCACTTGGTCTTCAGAATGTTACTGTGGAATATTCAACCGACGGTGTCGATTGGATAATAAATGATAATGTTTCTGTATTCAATCAGGCGACCGGCAAGAATGATTATACCGCTAATACGACGGTTCCCTTCGGCAACGTGTCGGTTAAGTTTGTGAAGATTACAGCTACGACCAACTGGAGCGGCAATTTCCTGGAACAATACGGCCTTAGCGAGGTGCGCTTCATGTACATACCTTCTAGCGCCAGAGAACCTGAGCCGGAAGATGGGGCAAGCGGAGTTGATATAAATGCAATCCTCGACTGGCAAGCCGGCAGAGAAGCGGACGAGCATAACATTTACATAAGCGCCGATGAGCAGGCCGTGATTGACGGTACGGTTGCACCCGTGACTGTGGCCGAAGCCGGTTACGGTCCGTTATCTCTCGATCTTGGAACCACATATTACTGGCGGGTCGATGAGGTCAATAACGCCAATGTCACACCGATCTGGCAAGGTAGCACATGGAGCTTTACAACAAGTAATTATCGAATCGTGGACGATTTCGAGTCCTACAACGACATCCCCCAAGGCGAAGAAGGCAGCAATTTGGTTTATTTGACCTGGATTGACGGATATGATACTCCCTCAACCAACGGTTCAACAATGGGTTACACAAGTGGTATATCTCTTGAGACCACGATTGTTCATGGCGGCAAGCAATCAGTACCGTTAATGTATAACAACACCACTGCTGGTATTTCAAAAGTTACCGCGAACGCCGGAGCTCTGCCCGGCGATTCGGATTGGACGATAGGTTCTCCCGAGCAGTTAGTGCTTTGGGTTTATGGCAGTGCCGATAATAATTCATCTACAGACCGGATGTATGTTGAGATTGGCGGCGTAAAGAAGATATTCAGTGGGGACATTGCATTAGAACAGTGGCAGGATTTCCCGATTGACCTGGCTTCACTTGGTATTAATCTGGGTAATGTCGGTACTGTGACCATCGGTCTGGAAAAGACCGGCTCTGCCGGCGGCTCTGGCATGGTATTTATAGACGATATCCTGTTGTATCGTTCTTTATAGGAATGGTCTGTTTTACCTATAATGGTGTGATGATAAACAACCACGGATTAAAATCCGTGGTTGTTTACATAGCATGAATAGAAGGCTACAAGAACAAATAATAATGTGGTTGATGCACGTACAAACAGCTTATAAACAAACTCATAGAAAAGGCTTTCTCTGTTGTCAACGAAACTTCATATGTAGGAGCAACTGAAGCACAAAATAAACAATCTGTTAATATTTCTGTATCTCAAAAACTGAAGAATTAAGAAGTTATAAAAAGCCGTATAGAACCATCCGACATATAACGCGCCCGGCAGGACTCGAACCTGCAACCTTCGGATTCGAAGTCCGCGACTCTATCCAATTGAGCTACGGGCGCAAAGAATCTTAAAGCCACTGCATTATAAGAAATATTATTATAATTTGTCGAGACTTTTTTCGAGAGAATCAATATCACACAACTCAGCTTTTCGCTGTCTCCAAAGTCTTGTAAACTTTAATAGCCCATTCGGTCAAAGTCAACGGTCGAATGCCGGATTCTTCTGTAATGGCCTCGATATCGGCGTTGTAGCCGACAGCATCGAACCACTCGAGCATAATCGCGAAGTCCTCGCTGAACTGCCGGACCTGTTCTATGGGTGTCCGGACGAACTCGATTTTCCTGCCTAACGCAGAACTAAATATTTCCGCCGTCTCCGGCATAGTACGTGCGTCGCCGGCAATATCGATGGCACGGCCGTTTAATTCCTCGTGCTTATTAAAAGCCCAGGTCACGAACTTTCCGATATCCTCAACAGCAATCATCTGGAGCACCGTGTCCGGTCTGATTCCCACTGCGAGCTTTCCTTCATCGATACTCGGTTTGAACCATGGAGAAATAAAGTTTTCCATAAAGAATACCGGCCGAATAATCGTATGCGAAGGAAAATCCAAAGCGCGGACCGTTTCCTCGACCCGCCACTTGTTATCGAAGTGCGGTATTCCGGTATTGCGGTGAGCCGAGCCGACGGAGGAGTAAAGATAATGCTGCACTCCTGCCTTTTTCGCTATTTCAGCCAGGCGCTTGCCCTGCTGTTCCTCTTTCTCGACACCTGCTTCCCATGTGTTCTGCACGGCGAATACTCCCCAGACGCCTTGTGTCACTTTTTTTAGTGAGGCGGGATCATCCAGGTCGCCCCTGATAATCTCGGCTCCGAGCTTTGTCAATGCCCGTGCCCTCTCTTTTTCGGGATTTCGCGTCATTGCCCTTATTTTATGACCGCGTGCCAGGAGCTCTCGGGCGACTGCGCCGCCCTGCTGTCCCGTTGCACCGGTCACCAAGATCTTTCCATTAGTAGCCATCTTTTCTCTCCTTAATTATTTTTTTCTTTTAATATTCTTTCAATCATCGAATTTTAACATCAAGTTATAAAATGATGGCCTCAAGACTATTTTTTCTTGCCGTGAAAAAGTTCCGTTCCGGCACCTGGATAAATACGTCGTTGCGAGGGCGGAGTTGGTTCTTCTACCTCGGGCCAACGACCGGGCTGAGGTTTATCACCTTCGCGAGCGAGTTTCGTCGGCTCTTTGTCACCCATAACCGGTTGTCGTCGCACATCTGTTCCGGCAACATTCCAACTGAACTCTATCGGGATGCCGTTCGGATCGAAAGCATATATCGAATAGATAAATCCGTGGTCAATCATATCCGAGCATTCGAAACCTGCTGTGTCCAGCTTGTCTTTCAATTCCCAGAGGGCTGTCTTGCTTTCCATGCCGAAGGAAACATGGTCGAATATGAAAGGTCCCTTGACGGGCCGGCCGTGATCTTTGGGTTTGACGGGCTCGACACCGGGCCATTCGAAGAATGCGATGAGATCGGTTTCGCTGATTTCGAAGAAATAGTGGCGAAATCCCGGCTCGCCCAGGCCGGCGACCAGCCGCATACCCAATAAATCACGCCAGAAACGGATTGTTGAATCCATATCACCCGTCGCCATTGCCAAATGATTGATACCGTTGAATTTCATGAGATATTCCTTTTTAGATTATTTATTTACATTTTTATAATTATTTCTTACGTATAAAGACCTGTCGCTGTTCCACCAATAATATCATCCCGATACACTAAGCACGATTTTGCCGAACTGTTTGCCCGTCTCCATTTTACCCATCGCTTCTCTTGCATTTTCAAGCGGCAAGACCGAATCGATAATTGATTTTAATTTCGCCGCTTCAACCGCCTTGAGCATTTGGCGGCAATCATCATTCGAACCCATCGTCGAGCCCATCACGGTTAACTGATTCCAATAAAGAGCTCGCAGATTAGTTTGTGCTTCGGCACCTGTTGTAACGCCGCACAAGACAATTTTTCCGCCCTTGCGAACCGCCGAGAAATCAATCGGCCAGGCCGCCGCTCCAACCGTATCAATAACAATATCCACTCCGAAGCCTGCTGTTATATCTTTTATTCTCTTTGCTACATCACTGACTTTTTTATAATTGATTAGATGATCGGCTCCGATTCGGGCTGCACGCTGGAGTTTTTCATCCGACGATGAGGTGGCAATAACTTCAGCTTCGGTCAGTTTGGCAAGCTGCAGCGCACAAAGAGCGACACCACCGCCGATACCGTGAATTAGAACTTTCTGTGAAGGCTGAAGCTTCGCTTTTGTCATCAGCATTCGCCACGCAGTAACGAAAGATAACATAAGTGCCCCGGCCTCGTCGAAATTTAAATGTGAAGGCTTGGGCAGTAAATTTTGTGCCGGTATCGCGACCATTTCCGCGAATGTCCCCGGCCGAGTCAATCCCAAAATCCCGAAACTCACGCACTCGCTTTCCTGGCCGTGTTTGCAGTTTTCACATTTGCCGCAACTCAAACCAGGATTCAGAACTACCTCATCACCAACTCTGACATTTTTCACACTCTTTCCAGCGGCAACTATAACACCACATGCATCCGAACCGAGAATATGTGGCTTGGGTAATTTAAGGTCGCCTCTGCCATGTCGGACCCAGATATCCAGATGATTCAATCCGGCGGAAAGCACTTTCACGAGGACTTCATCTTCAGCAAAAACCGGCTTAGGGACATCATCGATTTTCACCTGATCCAACCCACCATGTTCGTAAATAACTGCTGCTTTCATCGCAGAATTCCAATCGTTAATTTAATCCTGCATCAAATCCGGGCTTTTCAGATTTCTCTCGCTCAATTCCCCGGTGTACGCACGGCACTTTCCATCCAGTGCTCGAGCAGTATATCATAGTCTTCCATGTTCACCTGGCAATCATTATTGACATCGCCCGGAATTCTGTAAAGGCAAAGATCGACAATTTTCAAAACTTTTCCGCCTGTGCCGTATGGCCCAAGATTGGAGCTCGCCAATAGATAAATTTCACCATCGAGGTCCTGGCCGAATCCCTTGACATACAAATTCAAATCCCTGTCATCTACACCAATAACAAGCTCCCGGATAAGACCGATATCAAGATCGGCGTAAAACAACCTTCCTCCGGGCTCCGAAAATCCTCTGGAGAAATCACCGAAGACATATTTGCCAAAAAGCTCGGGTATGGCAGAGCCGCGATAGATAAATCCGCCTATGACAGAGATTCCTTCATCATGGTCGTATTGCGCCACGGGATCAATCAGACTCGCAGGAAGTCCACCTGAATTATCTGAAACCGTGCCTGTGCCCGGATCGAAGCGAAAAGTTCCTTCTTTCAAGTTCCAGCCGTAATTGCCGCCCTTTTCTACTATATCTATCTCTTCGACATAATTCTGCCCGACATCGGCGACTATTAATCTGCCTGTAGCAGAATCGAAGCTGAAGACGAAAGGATTCCGGAATCCGTAGGCGTAGATTTCATCCATGCCGTCGGTTCCAACGAAGGGATTGTCTGCCGGAATACGATACTTACCGTTAGCGCTGACGGGATCAGCACTGTTCGGGATTAATGTCGGCTCCAATGGGTCAATACGGAGAATACTGCCATGAACTGTATTGTTGTTTTGCCCGTTGCCTGTTTCACCATGGCCTTCCGCAACATCGTTGGCCGCACCTCCGTCACCGAGTGAAATATAGAGATAACCATCAGGGCCAAAGGCCAGCATACCACCGTTATGATTAAACTGCGGCTGATCGATTCGTATAATCTCCCTGCGACTTGCCGGATTTATCTCATCCGAATTACGAGAATTTAACTGCCATTCGGCAATAACAGAATGGTGATTAACATTCGCAATCGGCGGATCGGTTGTGAAATCAGCTGCACCGGAAACCGGTTCGCTCGTGTACGTATAAATCTTCTGATATCCGGGACTTTCAGGAACGGCAAAATCCGGATGTAGCGCTATACCGAATTGTCCCCGCTCATCGTAATCATTTTCATCGAAACTGCCAATAATCCCGAGAGGAGTCACAAGCCTACTTGATAAATCCAAAAAAGGAGAAGGTAGTAATTGGCCGTTAAGAATTGTATAAATCACGCCCGACTGATCGGCCACAAACAGCCGACCTGTGCCATCCGGTGCCGGTTTCAAATCCACCGGTGCAGGCAATCCCGATGCGACTGTTTCCAATTCAATGCTAACTACGCCCTTTTCAATTGGTTCCGGCACGGGATCAGCCAAGGGCAAACCGAGCACGTTAAAATTGCCACGCATAGTTGAAGCATGAGGCAGGCAACGATAACCCGGAACTCGACCAGAGTCTATCATGGCGTTGTAAAGACTTAATGTCATGGTAAATACCACTGTACCGGTCCCATTATCCTGCCATGCTACTTCGGGATCGGATTCAAAAGAACTGGTTGTCGGCCCCATAGATAGAAGTGGGATATCCGATCCGGCTGCCGGCCCCTTGGCCAGAATCTGTAACGGATGCACAGTATAATTTGTTACTTTGACCTGATATCGCCTGCCAAGATGAACGGTCAGTGTGGGATCTTCCTGGCCGATACCCGCACCCAAATCAGCATCAGCAGGTGAAAAAGCGTCCAATCTATAGGAAAAATTACCTATATTACCAAATGACCAGGCCGCATCATGAGACGAGGCTGTTACTATCCCGGAAACATTCAGAATTATCGCCAGACCAAATAAAAAAGTTATTTTAAATCGATTTCCCTGCATGATTTCTTTCCTTTCTTCGATAAATTACCTTACAAATTGTAACCTTGAATATTTCTACTATTTTAGTAGGATATTTGTTTGTGGATTTATATAAATCATGCAAAATTAGATTTGTTTTCTATGGAGATTGATATACGAATCGCTATAATAAGAACTTACAGCCACAACCAACATTAATCAGCGTGAATTTAACAGACTTTTCTTACAGATCAAACACAATATTTCATTGCCGCAGATGAGCATTCTGTAAGGATTTCAGTTACACTGAGAAGAGACCACATTTGACCAGCCGCTTTCAAGAGCGGGATTTTTGTAAAAAACCGACCAGTCATGTAATTCCGGCGTAATATGCCTTTGATTAGTTGATAGATTAGCCCTTAATCTGATTGTTTTTTGACTAAGACCGCTTAAATCCATCCCGCTGAGCATATCACTATATCCCGGTATTGAATTTGTACCATTTTCCGGCAATATATCCACAGTCAGTGCAGTTTCTGCCGGGATTGTAGCGCTGTAATCCAAAATATCCCAAGTCTGGTCATCATTAATACTGACTGGTGTAGATATTACACTTCCGGGCAGCACCTCCTGCGGTATTGTTCTATAAGTGCGCAGATTGTCCCAGAAAACCCATGCATCAAACCACCCAAAAAAGTCACTTGCTACTTTGAGATTCAATTCCTTGGGGCCGTTAATAGAAGAGACATCAATCGTCTCATTGAAGTTCGCATGCACGCTATCGAGAGCTTCGGTTCCAAATTCATACCAGGCTACAATACCCCCAATCTCCACCGAAACTAATGTTAAATTTCCATAGCCATAATATCCATAGTCGAACATCAGGGTATCAACCCCTGTCCAATCGACAGTCTGAAATATCTGAGCGTAATCATCATAAAAGCATAAATAGCTATGATTAAATGACACACCAAGTGACCAGTTTCCGTCAGATGCCCAGTTATTATCCCTGGAATATGCCCCCACCTGGACATTAGATAAGCAATTGATCCGCCAATCGCCGCCAGTTTCAAAGCTGGGATCATCGATAACATGAACTTCCATAGTGTCTGATTCACTACTATCGGCAACCGGAAGCTCAACGTTACAGTCTCTTGTGGTAATCACATCTGTGAGTGTATCCGTTTTAAAATCAGATCGAGTAGTCTGAAACCATCTCATATTGGGTCTTACCTTGACCCGATACCAATACTTCTGTTGTGGATCAAGGTCGGTGAATGTATAACTGTTACCCACGATCCAGCCGCTTTCTTGAACGATATTGCTAAAACTCGAATTGGCGGCGCACTGTGCACAATAAATAACATTGGTTAATTCCGCAATCAAAGACCACGATTCGACGCTTCCTTTATTTTCAAATCCGTTATCAGTTATTTCAAGCGCCCACGTTCCACGGATATTTTTGCCGATAAGGGCATCAAGATTTCCTTCCGGGTGAAAAGTTCCGGTGAACGGCCCTGTTCCCTCACTTATGGAAAGTGCCGCATCGCTGTCAAGTATCGTATTAGTAAAATTATCCGAAGAATCACCAACTCCTGAAAACAATTCTATCCGAATCATATCAGGTGAGACAAGAAAAACCTGTAATTCTGATGTATATACGTGTTTAATATTAAGCTTTACATTGATATCCTCAATAATATTTGGATCGTCAATATAAATGTTGAACGTTTCATTTCCATAAGAAGGAATGCCTCCACCATATTCCGAGTGGTATTCTCTTATCGTATTATTCGTCATCTCCCATACGACTGTGTCACAGATTCCTCCCGAGATGGAAGATTCGCTATGAATAACCGGGGGAGTCATCGGCTCATAAGGCTTTTTTTCGATGATTAAACTCCATGAATTCAAAACTCCACTATCGGGATCAGCATTGTCAGTAACCTGAATTGTCCATGTACCCGTCATGCTCTTATCATAGAAATTGCTCAGATTTCCCTCAGGCTTATACGTGCCTTCAAATGGAGACGAGCCGCTTTTAATCGACTGCGAAGCCTCGTAATCCAGAATGGTATCATTGAATGCCCCTTCATCGCGACCGACATTTGAAAACAACTCGACCGATGTCCCATCAGGACCTACAAGAGATACTATCAGATCTGAAACCCATTTATGTTCAATGTTTATCTTAACATTCAAATCTGCAATATCGCCGATATCCGTAATCGTCAATGAGGAAGTTATTGTCTGATTGTCGACAATATCTACCGGGACATCGTTTGAGCAGTACTCTATGCCCCCGACAGACACATTATCGACAAAGGCACCTTCTAATTTAGCACAGACAGATGTAAAAGCAACAAGCACAATGAATAATAAGCGAAATCTCATTTTTATCTCCTCGAAAAATAATAGTACCGATGATATTTATAGGGGAACTGATGCACAATGCAAAAAGATAAAAAGGCAATCTCTACATCGAAAAAAACGAATGGCTCATCATTTTCCTCATCTTCCTCGTTTTTTTTGCCCATTCGGAATAAACAGGCTTATTTTATTATAATGATGTACAAGTCAGTGTCAAGTATTATTTTGGCAGGAAAAAGGAATTAGGGGACTTTTATACTTCCCTTATGTCCCCGTATGTCGAAAATATGAAACAGTGACAATCAGTGCATCGAGATTCCAGAGGATTGCCGCCCAAAGAATTACAGGTTCAATTAAGAGGCTGAAGAAATAAATATTGCCGTTTCGGGCAAATATTGTTAACAAATACGGCAATGTCGAATCCAAAGAATAAATACAGGGTATTTATAAGCGCTGCCGAGCCCAGCGCCGACTCTCACTGCGCCGGGCTTATAACTTCTATGAAACAAAGCAGTTATGATATCGATTTTGTCGGTGTTGGAGGTCCTAAAATGGCCGAAGCAGGCTGCAAATTACTCGAAAATACCTCCGGTAAAGCGGTTATGATCTATAACGTTCTCGGTCATCTGGTCCATTTCTATCGGCTCATCAAGTGGATAAGCCGTTATTTAGCTGAAAATAGTACCGATTTGGTTGTAGTTTGCGATTCACCCTCGTTCAATTTCCATATTGCTAAAGCCGCCAAGAAATCGGGCATAAAGACTTTATTCTATGTAGCCCCGCAGCTCTGGGCGTGGGGAGGCTGGCGCATCGGGAAACTGCGGAAAAATTGTGACAAACTCTGTTGCATACTGCCTTTTGAGCAGGACTGGTTCACCCAAAGACATATAGATACGACTTTTGTGGGCAATCCACTGCTTGATAAACTGGAATTCGATTCAGAGAAACACAAAAAATATACGGACTTCAAGCCACATAGGGCCAGAATCGCCCTTCTGCCGGGCTCACGAACCGCCGAGATTGATACACTCTGGCTTCCGATGCAACAAATAGCAATGCGTTTGAAAAAGAAATATCCTGAAGTGACATTTGTCACTGTTGCCATAGATAGCGACCGGGAAAAAATCCTAAAAGATTCTCATATCCCCGGCTTCGAGTGTCAATACAGAATAGATTCTGTTCATCATACGGCCCGAGTGTCTGATTTCTCGATTGTAACCAGCGGCAGCGCGACTTTAGAAGTTGCGGCGGCCGGCTGCCCAATGGTTATTATGTATCAATCCAACAAGATTCTGTGGCATCTGGCAGGACGATGGATTGTGAAAACAAAATATCTGTCACTTGTTAATATTCTTGCCGAAAGGGAATTAGTGCCGGAATTTATGCCGTATTTCACTTCCATCGAACCGATCGCCGATAAGATCGAGAAGCTTATTGAGGACAAAACCAAGCTGGCTCAAATCAGCAGCTCGCTAATCCGTCTGGTCGAGCCTTTAGCAGCAAAAAAAGCAGGCCGAGAAGTCGCAAAAATAGCTATGGGATTGCTACCATAAATAAAAAAATCTTCAAACGGGATTTTCCTTTGAATAATTACCATGAAACACAAAAAATAAATTTATTCGCGACTTTAGCACTAACAGGCACGGTGATTTTCTGGTCAATCGGACCGATTTTTATCACATATTTAACAGACTATCTGGATTCATGGACACAGAATTTTCTTCGATATCTTGTGGCTTGTTGTTTCTGGCTGCCGTTTCTTTTTATTTCAATCGGACAAAAGAAATTCGACAGGAGAATCTGGCGAAAGGCTATATTACCGGCAACGGCAAATCTTTTAATGCAAAGTTTTTACGCCGGAGCTTTTTATTATATAGGCCCGGCATTTATGGTATTGCTGGCAAAAACAAACATCATCTGGATAGCAGGCTTTTCACTGATATTTTTCCCGGAAGAAAGACCGTTGGCAAAAAGCAAGCGTTTCTGGCTCGGCCTGTTACTCTCAGCAACAGGAGTAGCGGGCGTTATGTATTTCAAAGAAGATTTTACCACAGCCAAGACAATGACCGGCGTTTTTCTGTCTTTTGCGATGGCCGTTATGTGGGCGGTTTATACGTTATCGGTAAGAATTGCCTTTAGAGATATCGATTCTAGTCATGGATTCTCCGTGATAAGCATATACACAGTAGCGGGACTTTTTATCTGTACGCTCTTATTCGGTGATGTCGGAGACTGTGTACGGCTCGGACTCACGCAATGGGTATGTATCGTGATTTCCGGAATTTTATGCATAGCTCTGGGACATGTGTTATATTATGCCGCTATGAGGCGTATCGGAGCCACTATCCCGGCACTGGTGATATTGCTACAGCCCTTTATCGTTATGGCTATTTCTCATCTGCGATTCGGCAAATCGCTGAATATTCAGCAGATAATTTGCGGAGTAGTACTGTTGGCAGGCACAGCTCTTTCCATCTGGGCACAGGAGCATCTAAAAAACACATAAATAATATAATTTAGTCACTTTCAGGCACAAATATTTCGTTTTATACCAAAAAAACTGTAACTTTTTGCAGAGATAGCCGTCTTTATATTTATAAATGCCGTTTTTTTAGCATATCAATATAGACAATCGGCTAAAATTTGATAATATCTTTTCAAACTTATAAGAATAAGAAAGGCGGTGGCTATATGAAAAAGTTGCTTATTATTTCAATAATTCCGTTGTGTTTTGGGCTGGTGTTGTTAATCTCGGTGCCCTGTTTAAAAGCTCAGGAACAACAGCCCGTTCAAACATCCACAACAGTTAATACAGCCGGAACATCGCCGGATAAAATTGTTTTTGATATGAAATATTGCTCTCTAAGCGGCAAAAAAGATGAACTGCGCTACAACTCATACTGGGGCTTCGGCGGGCGCGAGCAAGAAACTCCGTTTATTAAAGAACTGAAAAAGGACAAAAAAGAGCTCACTGTGGTATATAATCGCTATTTCAAAGATGCAGAATGGTCCGCCGTCGAAATCAAAAATAAAAAGCCCGTAGCATTCTATTTTGACCTTAACGCCGACGGAAAGTTCTCGGAGAACGAAAAAATTCTGCCGTCGAATACGGAAGAAACTTCAGGCTCGACTACAACCGAATTCGTGACTCCTGACTTTACGATTAAAACAGAAGATAATCAGAAAGTACCATTTCGAGCATTGATGCAAATACGAACTTATAATAACAATTCATCCACTCCAAACTGCATGTGGAGCCCATCCTGCGTTCTGGAAGGAACATCGACTATTGACGGGCAATCAACAAAACTGATTCTTTTTACAAACGGTTTTACCGGTTCATTCAGTGATTTCGGCAGGTGTTCTTATTATCTTGATAAAAGTGAAAAAAACATCGGCAGATATACACCCACACAAACATTAAGCAGCATAATAAATTATAACGGTCAATTTTATAATTTAAAACTCAACGGCTCTCACGAAGAAGGCAAAACAATCCAGGCCGTAATGGAAAAGTACACCGGCACAACGGGAAACCTAAGGGCTCAACTGACGGGAAATACGGATCTTGCGCCGAAATTAACAGGCGCAACTATTATCGGCAGCAAAGATAAAAACGTTTATTTCCGTCTCTCTGGAGACCAGACGGAACTACCGACTGGAACATATCAACTAAGTAGCGGCTATCTAAATTACGGCAAAGAAAATGAGGACTATTGGCAGTTAAATTTTACCGATGGCCCTGAATTTGCAATTGAAACCAACAAGACAGGAACCGTGGAGCTTGGCAAACCGGTCCTTTCAATCAGTGCCGTTGACGAAACAAAACGTTATCAAAGTGATGTCAAAGAGCAGAAGGTTTACTCGAAGGGCCAAAGAATATATCTTACACGCAAAATCAGCGGTATGGCCGATGAGATTTATGGCCGCTTTTCTAAAATAGAGAATAAAAAGCAAACGTACATCAAACCATCAATCAGGATTATCGATCCGGACGGCAAGCAAATAGTATCGGCCGAGATGGAGTATGGTTGAGGCGGGACCTGCGGGTATTCGTGGCGAACCCAAGACGTTCGGCCGGGACGATACACGGTCACAATGACACAGGAAACAGGGCCTTTAGCGGGCAAACTGGAAGCAAAACTGGAGATAACTATCGAATAAATTCCAGAAAAAAAGTTAATAAACTTTAAGATGGGCTGTGAGAAACAACTCGCAGCCCGTTTTATGCGCCTCAGATGGAATCCTGCTTTGGCAATTCGCTTGACAATCCGGCATTAGAATGTATGATAGAAAGAGGAATGATGAAAAAAATAATTATTATTTGCATTGCCTTAATTATCACCCAGACGAGTGGATCCGGATTCCTCGAAACGTCCAGCGGCGTGACACAGAGATTGGTTGACCTGAATCTGGATGGGATTGTGGATTTCTCGGATTACGGATTATTAGCCGGATTCTGGCTTCGAAATGATTCTCTTTTCGATATTGCTCCGCCCATCGGCGACGGCCTCGTCAATTGGAAAGATCTTGCCGTATTGGCGGACAACTGGCTAATGGAATATGGTGAAGTTGTTTACATACAATGGCTCGGACATGCAAGTGTTAAAATCTGGACTGAAAACATAGTGATATATGTCGATCCGGTGTACCTGACCGAATCTCCTAAGGATGCGAATCTTGTGCTTATAAGCCACAATCACAGCGATCACTATTCACCGAGTGATATTACCAGAGTATCGGGGCCGCAAACGAAAATAATCGCCGCGGCAAGCGTTGTCACTGCTCACGGCAGCGGCCAGGCCATTTTACCGGAGCAGATCATCGAAATCGACGGCGTTCGTATTATTGCCGTACCGGCTTACAATACCAACAAGACCAATCATCCCAAATCTAATAACTGGGTTGGATTTATAATAGAGATTGGCTTACAGCGGATTTATTGTGCCGGCGATACCGACCTGACGGAAGAAATGAAAGCCCTTGAAAATATTGACGTGGCGTTCCTGCCCGCAGGCGGCACATATACAATGAACGCATCTGAAGCAGCGGAAGCAACCGGTTACTTTAAGCCGGATTTGGCGATACCTTACCACTGGGGGCGAAACGTCGGAACCTTAAGTGACGCTAAGCAATTTGCCGAATTGGCCAAATGCCGTGTGAAGATTATGGACACGGGTGAGATTATAAGTTCCGACAACTGGCTGAATGAAGCACCTTTAATCGCTTACTGGAAGCTCGACGAAACCGAAGGTAGCATTGCTTACGAAAGTATCGCCGGTGTCAACGGCATTCTACACGGCGATCCCATCTGGCAGCCTGAAAACGGCAAATTGTCCGGGGCGCTCTATTTCGATGGCTTGGACGATTATACCGTGACAGATTTTATTCGGAATCCGGCAGACGGACCGTTTAGCATTTTTGCCTGGATTAAAACAAATACAACAGGACGAGTTATAATCGCTCAAGCGAGCAGTTCGGGAACAGGAAGGAACTGGCTTTATACAAACTCAATCGACGGGAAATTATCAACAGATCTGAAAACCGGCGGCCGGTCAGGCAATTCACTAGTATCTGAATTCACAGTCACCGACGAACAATGGCATCATATCGGTTTTGTCTGGGATGGTTCATATCGATATCTTTACGCCGACGGCTCGGAGATCGCGAAAGACGCTTCTCCTACGACAAATCTGGAGGCATTTGACGGCGGTTTATATTTTGGTTCTACAGCTTTTGGATCAAATGGCTTTTTTGCCGGCCTGATTGACGATATTCGCCTATACGGTGGTTCGATACATCCATAAACATAAAATCCACTGAATAATCCGCTTTCCTTGGATATAATCTCCTTGAAAGTTCCGGATTGTATAATTGACAATCACCGACAATTAACCTTAGAATGTGCTCGCGCGTACATTAATAAATCTGGTACGTATAATAAGACCCGTAAATATCTTTTTTAGGAGTTAGTTATGTATAGATTTTCAAGAATAATAATCATAACAGCTTTAATCGTGGTTACCGGATGTAATGAGTCGAAAGTACAAGTAAAGACCAAGACACAAAATCGCGAAAGAGCAAATATTGCAGAAGAGTATAAATGGAAGCTCGAAGATCTTTACGCCACAGAACAAGCATGGAAAGATTCCAAAGAAAAGCTTATTTCTCAGTTTAACGACATAGAAAAATACAAAGGAAAATTGGCCGCATCAGCTTCGGATTTACTTGCCTGTCTCGAATTAAACAGCAACCTTTCAAAAGAATTCGGACGATTATTCAGCTATGCTTCGATGAAGTCAGACGAAGATGTACGTGACTCTAAATCTCTGGCAATGAAGCAGGAATTGCAGCAACTTGGCACTGACTACAGTTCCAAAGCGGCTTTTATCACGCCGGAAATTGCCGAAATGGACAAAAAGAAAATCGATGCTTTTATCGAACAGGAACCGAAACTGAAAATCTATAAAATGCCTTTGTATGACATACTGCGGATGAAGCCGCATACCCTGTCGGATAAAGAAGAAAAGATTTTGGCCGAAGCCGGGCTTTTAGCCGACGGGCCGTCCGAAATTTTTGGTGTTTTCAGCAATGCGGAACTGCCTTATCCCAAAATTAAATTAAGCGACGGCACTGAAGCTGAACTGACCAAGGCCGGATATGCCCGCTATCGGGCTTTGCCGAACCGAACTGACAGAGAAGCGGTATTTCAGGCGTTCTGGGAAGTCTTTAACAAATTCAAAGGAACCTTCGGCACACAACTTTATGCAAATGTGAAAAAAGATATGTTTTACGCCCGCACGCGTAATTATGAATCTTCACTGCACAGCGCTCTGGATCAGGACAATATTCCAACCGAGGTCTATACGTCCCTTATTGAGAATGTCACTAACAACATGGATTCTTTTCACCGTTATCTTAATCTGAAAAAGAGAATGCTTAATGTTGAAACCTTAAAATATTCCGATGTTTATGCTCCGGTAGTAAAAGGTATCGATTTACAATATACGTACGATCAGGCTCAGGAACTGATACTTTCGGCGATTGAACCGCTGGGAGAAGAATACAAGAACATCGTCGCGGAAGCATTCGAGAAACGATGGATAGATGTTTATCCCACGCCGGGCAAACGGGCCGGAGCTTATTCCAACGGCAGTGCTTACGATGTCCATCCCTATATACTTTTGAATTATAACGGCCAATACGACGACGTCAGCACTGTAGCACATGAACTGGGCCACACAATGCACAGCTATTATGCGAATAAAAGCCAGCCATATCCGACGGCGGATTATTCGATTTTCGTCGCCGAAGTGGCTTCAACTTTTAATGAAGCTCTTTTAATCCATAAAATGCTGGAAGAAATCAAGGATGACGACGTAAGGCTGTCTTTGCTTATGAATTATTTAGATGGAATCAAGGGCACGGTTTTCCGCCAGACGCAATTTGCCGAATTTGAGCTGCGTATACATGAAAAAGCCGAACAGGGAGAACCACTTACAGGCGATGTGCTCAACGAAATATACGGCAATATCCTAAAAAAATATTACGGCCATGAAAAAGGAGTATGCCAAATCGACGACTTATATAAAGTCGAATGGGCATACGTTCCACATTTCTATTACAACTTCTATGTGTATCAGTATTCCACATCCTTTACGGCATCGACCGCTTTATCCGAAAAAGTTCTTGCCGGAGAAGAAGGCGTAGTTGAGAAGTATATCGAATTTTTATCGTCCGGCGGATCGGATTATCCTATCGAACTTCTTAAAAAAGCCGGAGTGGACATGACAAGCCCTGAACCTTTCAATAAAACGATAGCGGCAATGAATCGAACCATGGATGAAATTGAGGTGATTCTTAATAAAACAGGCAGATAGAAGTTGGCCGGTATCGTAATGAACTGGATTAATAATGGATTCTGATTATTTTGTCGAAACGAAAGATTTGACGAAAACATATTCATCCGGCAGGATCAAGCTGACGGCCCTGAGTAATGTAAATATTTATCTGAAAAAAGGACAGTTCCTAGGGATTACCGGAGCTTCGGGTTCCGGTAAATCCACCCTGATGAATCTTTTGGGCGGCCTGGATAAACCGTCATCGGGAACAATCAAGGTTCAGGGCAAATTCATTTCCGAACTGGATTGTGACGAACTGGCCCTCTACCGACGTTACCAGGTGGGCATGATTTTCCAGTCATTTAATCTTGTTTCATCCTATACTGCATTGGAGAATGTCGCATTCCCCCTGCTTTTCGCCGATGTGCCGAAAAAGGAAAGAATGAAACGAGCGGCGGAAATACTCAATATGGTAGGATTGCACGAACGAAAGGACCACCGGCCGGCCGAACTTTCCGGCGGTGAACAGCAAAGAGTGGCCATCGCCCGCGCCCTTATAAATCATCCAAAGATACTTCTTGCCGACGAACCTACAGGTAATCTGGACAGTAAAACATCGCGCCAAATCACTCAAATACTTGCTGACCTGAATAAAAACCAGGGACTTACCGTCGTTATGATATCACACGAAGAATCTTTATTAGCCGAATATGCCGATGACATTGTTCATCTATGTGACGGGAAAATAGCTGAACAGGAAACAAATAGTTAAAAATAATGAGATTTTCCGATTACATCGAACAGTCCTTTTCCAACCTTCGCAAGAAGAAACTGCGCACTTTCCTGACCACGTTCGGGGTCGTGATAGGAATCGGAGCTCTTGTATGCATGTTCGCATTCGGTAAAGGGATGCAGAAAAACATGACGGAAGGTTTTAACAAACTCGAACTTTTCAATTATCTCGGTGTTTTTCAACGTTCGGAAAACAACAAAAGCAATGAATCCACTCAGGATCCGAATTCCCAAAACGAAGCGGATCGACGAAAACGTCTTTTGGACGACGATTTTATTATTGAGCTCACCAAAATCGAGGGTGTGGAATGGGCCTTTCCGGAAATTCGCTTTCTCGCCATGATTCGATATCAGGAAGAGGAGGAATTCAGCCTTATCCAGGTTCTTCCCGCAAGGATATGTCAATCGGGGATAGTGAATTTCAGGGCAGGGACATATTACACATCCGATGAAGAATATTCACTGATAATAAGCGACTCACTATTGCATCGTATGGATATAAAAAAACCGGAAGAGGCTATCGGCAAAAAAATAGAAGTTTCCACACTGGCAATCGATTTTAGCCTCGACAATATCCCGAATATCCTGTCCTTTCTCCGGGGACAGGGGCTGCCGTTCTCCAGGCAAAGCTACACTTTTACTATTGTCGGTGTAACCGAACGAATGGGGATGGGCGGTCCGACGCTCATACGCAGTGGCGTTTGTATCCCGTATGGCACTTCCAAAAAAATGAAGAAACTTCCTGTGACGAGCATTTCGGATTTATTCGTCTCTACTCAGCAAACGCAGGGCTATTCTGCCATCGGGATAAAACTGACTTCGCCAAAATACGTCGAACCCGTCAGGAAACGGATGGAAGAGATGGGTTTTAATACATTCTCTTTAACGGATCAGATCGAAGAAATCAAAACGGTATTTATTTTCATGGATTTGTTTTTATTCGCGGTCGGGATGATTGCCATCGTTGTCGCATCACTGGGTATCATCAACACGATGGTCATGTCCATCCTGGAAAGATATAAAGAGATAGGAATCATGAAAGCGGTGGGAGCAAGCAACAAAGACGTGAAAAAAATATTCTTGTTCGAATCAGGAGTTATCGGTTTCATGGGAGGAATTTTCGGGCTTACCCTCGGATGGATAGTAAGTGTGATAATCAATGTTGTTATAAACAGTATCGCAGTCAGAGAGGGTGCTCCCAATATGAATTACTTCAGCTTTCCATGGTGGTTGTGCTTAGGTTCAATCGCCTTTTCGGTACTGATAAGTTTAATCGCCGGTATATATCCGACGGTAAGGGCTGCGAAAATCGATCCAGTTATCGCCCTGCGGCATGATTAAGATACCAAGTAACTCTCCAATAGAGATTCTCGAAGGAAGAACCGATATCAACGAATTCCGTTCTAGAAATTCATGCAATCGGCATAAATATCCTGGAAGTCGGACTCGTTAGCGATTTCCACATATTCAATCATGCGAGCTAATTTGAGGGCATGATCCCGTCTCTGCCGCGACAAAAGTATCATCTCTGCACCGGAAAGTGCGGCATTTCCAATAAAATGAAGCCGTTGGGTATCACCCGTAGGTAAAAGTCCTATCCGCAGGGCACTTTCAGGTCGAATATAGTTACCAAAAGCTCCAGCCAAAAATATCTGTTCGATATCGGCATCTGCGATATCTAATTTCCGCATTAAAATTTTTATTCCGGCACGGATGGCCGCTTTGGCTAACTGTATCTGGCGAATGTCCCTTTGTGTAATGATAACACCGTATTGGTTTTCGTTAATGTTTCTATAGAGAGTAAAGCCTAACTGTCCATCCAGCTTCATAATCCGCGAAACAATTGCAGTCGGAAGAACATCTTTAAGTCTATCAGGCTCGGCGAATCTGCCTGTGGTATCGATAATGCCCAAATCCAATAGAACTGCGGCGGCATCGATCAGACCTGAGCCGCAAATCGAATGCGGTGTACAATTTCCTATCACATCCAAATCAATATCATCCTGCCCAATAACAACGGCTTCAATCGCCCCCTCGACCGCCCTGCTGCCGCAACTAATGCGCGCCCCTTCGAGAGCCGGTCCTGCGGCACAACTCGCGGCATAAAGCTTGTCTTTTGAACCGAGTACAATTTCGCCGTTGGTTCCAATGTCAACAATTAAAGTCTTCTTTTCGGCTGAATCAATACCGGTCGCCAGAGCAACAGCAGTCGTATCCGAACCTACAAAACCAGCAATATTTTCTACAGTATGGATATTCCCCTGAGGATTTATCTTTATATACAGTTTTTCGGCGGAGGAATCATAAGCATCAAGTGAATGAGCCTTATATGGCGCCCATCCGAGCTGGGCTATCGGAAACTGAAGAAAAATGTGGTTCATTGTAGTGTTACCAACCACACATACCTCATATATCTCATCGGCGAAAATTGAGGTTTTCCGACATAATTTGTCGATCAGTTTATTAATGCAATCGATTATAACTTTATTAAGATCGGCGAGATTTTCCAAATCCTGGGCATAAGATATCCTGCTGATAACATCATCGCCGTATTTTGTTTGCGGATTCAGATCAGATTCTACAGCTTGAGACCGGCCGTCAACCATGTTCATCAATTTTGCTACAACGGTTGTTGTGCCGATATCAATAGCTACGCCGAAAATATTTTCTGACGTGGCTTTTAAGCGGAGTTCCTCGTAAATATTACTACCCGGCTCGATTTTCGCTTCGATTCCTTGTTCGAGAATTTGCTGTTGAAAATATCTGGACTGGGAAGGAATAGATACTATAAGGTTGCTTTGAATCCGATATTGACAGGCGAGAACTTCCTTGTCTTCCGGCAGAATTTTAACGAGACACTTTTTACAAGTGCCCCTACCACCGCAAGCGGTATTTAAGACAATACCCGCCTGGCCTGCCGCCTCGACAACCGTAGCACCCGCATGAATAGCTATTTGTTTGCCATCTGGCTCAAAGGTAATCGTGAAATGTTTCATTTACCGTATTGCGTATATCCTGCGAGATACTCAATACGCATGAGTCAAAAACCGGTTATCAGGTGATTTTATGCCGTATTTTCCACTTGGCACGCCTTTTTTTACTGCCAATTTTGCGTCTGCGTCTCGATTTTGCCATCTATTTCTCCACAAACAACGAAAAACTTTATTGTAAAAACTTTCAAGTACTTTGAATATATGATATTATAGGCAACTTGGAAAGTAAAAAACAAAAATTAGTAATCGTTTCACGGGGAAAATAGCGTTATTGTATTCTGGGGAGAATTCCAGAACCGGCTAATCTTGATATGGGAAGTCGGTTGAATATATGCTAATCTGGATTATAGCCGATAGATTCTCTCCACAGCTCAGATTGGGGTGTAAAATGATTCAATGTAAAGATTGTGAGCTTTGCGAATTCGGACCTGAGGGCAGAAGAACCTTGAAGTGCGATCCTTTCACAAATATCAAAGAACCGGAATGTATAGCAAAATGGCAGCTAATTCGGCTGGATATGCTCCTATCCAGCTACCAGGGAATGCTCAAATGGTATGGAAAATTGGCACCTTTGCAGGATAAACTTATAAAATTTATGCAGCGTGAAATCAACGAGCTGGACGACGCGGATAGCTGGAAATTTAATGAGCCGGAACCGGAGGAAGATGAGGGACAAGACTTCTAATTTCTCATACCCTGTAAGTATTTTTCATAACATGTTAGTTTTTGGGATTTTTTGCAATAAATCGGTCACAGATATCGTCTTAATATGTGAAAAAGTGCTGAAAAATGGCACAAATTGAAGGCTTAGCGCAAATAATAGTCGGTTGCAAGGAAGGCAAAACTCAGTGCTTTTCGCAGTTGGTCGATATATACGCAAGTCGTTGTTATGGCTACTTTTATCGACTGACGGGTAATAGCGATATCAGTGATGAGCTGCTAAGTGAGCTATTTGTCAAACTGGTCGAGAAAATCGCCTCTTATAAGGGCGGGTCTTTTGAAAGCTGGTTATTTAAGGTCGCTACTAATATTTTTCACGATTTTCTCAGAAATAAGCAGCGACGTCTAAAATTACTCGATGTCAAAAAAGAACAGCTTGAAACAGAGTTTGTCAGCATAAAAAAGGCCGATAACGAGCAAATAGACAAGTTGCAAATTCAGCTTAAAAAGCTGGATTCAGATACAAGAGAATTGATTATGTTACGGTTCTATTCGCAGTTGAGCTTCAAGGAAATAGCAAATATGCGGGGTGAGCCTATTGGAACAACTCTGGCAAAATTGCACAGGGGGCTTAAAAAACTACGGGAACTCATGGAGGGATAATTGTGGATAATAGAAAAAATGATAAATTAAAAGATTTGTTAGAGCAATTTTTTAGCTCGGAGAAGGCACAAATATACTTTGATGATATCCATCAAGGTGAAAGGATTCTCCGCGAAAACCCCGCCCCGGAACCAGATGATATGCTCATCGCCAATATTAAGGCGGAAATTGCCCTTAATGTACTGCCTCGCAGAACAACTACTATCAAACGAATTGTATTTAGAGTAGCTGCAGTAGCCGCGGCAGTAATTATAATAACTACGATAAGTATAAATATGTTTCAAACACCCCATAAAAACGGTCATGGAACAAATGTAAATACCGCTTCAACGTTACCCAAACTATCCGCAGCTTTTTGGAACAATGAAGATATTGCCGCTTACGATACAGAAATTGATCAGATAGAAACCGAGATGCTTGCCCTGCAACTCGGCGAAGAAAATATCGAAAGCAACAGAGACAGCACCTTGACAGAGATGGAAATGGAAACGATAGTACTTGCCGGTGATTTCTGGAAGGGATAAAGAAATGAATTCAAAACACCGTATCAT
>JAFGBG010000048.1 GCA_016933295.1 Sedimentisphaerales bacterium
ATCTTGGTATGCAATGGATTGGTTATTCGTATAAACCTTTTAAAAATGATTCAGGAGTAAATTAAAATGACCGCAATTACATTATTTAACAATCTTTCAACAGATATTATAGCTAATATTCTGGCCCAGTCTGCACCTGCGGCTCAGGAATATATGACCGAGGCCGTAAATAGTTTGTCTTTCCTGGGACAAATCGGCATTGTAATAATGCTTGGTCTTGCCGCTTTCGGCAGCTCGGTTGGGATAGGAGCGGCGGGGCAATCTGCCGCGGGGGCCTGGGGCAAAGAAGGCAAGGCCGGCAAAACTCTGAGCTTTACTTATATTATTCTTCTGGGTATGCCCATCAGCCAGACGTTGTATGCCATGATTGTTATGAATAAAATTAGCGGTGTGTTGGATTATCCGGCAATTGCTTCCGGCAGTGCGGGTTTGCTGTTCGGAATCGGTATTGCGACCGGACTCGGCGAAATGCTCTCGGCGTGGATGCAGGGGCTTATCGGTGCGGCAGGCATTCGTTCGCTTAGCGAAAGCGAAGGCAAAGGCTTCGCTTTTCTGCTTATCGCGATGGGTATTGTCGAAACCGTCGGTATTTTTACGATGGTCTTTTTGTTAGGTATGATTCCTGCTATACCGGCTTAAGCGGCAAAAAAATAATTGAAATTTGAAAATCCATCGAATCCGGGCTTCCCACCCGGATTCTTTTTTATATGGGGTATCATCGATGTTAAGTTTGTTTCGAATTGACCGAGGAAATCTGAGCGATTTAGATTAAAATTTGACATTGGTGGGAATATTAATGATAATCAGCATAGGAAAGTGTACTTTGTGATGATAAATTGGGAAAATCCATATATTTCTACAAAGAGCAAAAGAGATGATTAAGAAATTAAAAGTCAAGAACTTTAAGGCACTTCGAGATATTGAGATAGAACTCACTCCAATTCATGTTTTAATCGGCCCTAATGATTCAGGCAAAACCAGCATTCTGGATGTGCTTGCTGCATTGTGTCGGAGTGTAGATCACCAGTTAAACCTTGCTTTTTTGGGATCATGGAAAGGTAAAGAACTGGTCTGGGCGGGAGACTCACAATTACCTGTAGCTGTTGAAGCGGATTTCGATGATATAAAAGTTACAGGTTATGGTATTACAGTGATTTTCGGTACACGTGAAAGAAAAGTAGCCATTCAAAGTGAATTCTTCAAAGAAAAAGAGTCTACTATAAAGCTAGACGAGTCTGTAAGTCGTACATGGGTACTACATCAATTGACTCATCCTGAGTGGTCTTCTCCTCATAGTGATAAACTGAAACATGTACGAAAATTGCTGGAGGATGTGCATTACTACCGTTTGAATCCATCATTTTTGGCGTTGCCGGTTGCGCCTGATGCGAAGAGGCATTTCAGAATGGAATCCAATGGCTTTGGCTTGGCTTTACTCTTAGACGAGATATTGAGTTTCGACCGTGAGCGATTCGACCAATTGGAGGGACGTTTGACAAAGATATTTCCCCATATAAAATCAATTAAGCTAATACAGGAAGAAGCTTTCCGTGCTCCGGTTGACAATCCCGATCATGTGACGATGCTAAATAAGGCAGACGGTAAAGGATTGTATTTTCAACTTAAAGATAGCAGTCAATTAATACCTGCTTCTCAGGCATCCGATGGAACGCTTTTAGTCTTAGCTTACTTATCCATTTTATATTTGCCACAGCCGCCGAGGTTACTTCTTATAGAAGAGCCGGAAAATGGTATCCATCCGAAGCGATTACGTGATATCCTTGAAATTCTTCGTGATTTAGTACACGAACAATCGCATACACAGGTCGTTCTTACTACGCATTCGCCGTACGCGGTTGATTTATTCAAGCCTGAGGAAGTAACACTTTGCACCAAGTTAGATAATGGGGAAATAAAGACTACAAGATTATCCGACAGCCCTTCTGTTTTAAAACAACTTAATGTTTTCACCCTTGGTGAAATCTGGACTTCCGAAGGTGATGAAAAAATAGCCGGCTCGGAAGCTCAAACAGAGAGGGCTGGAGAATGAGAGTATTGGTTGTAGCGGAGGGAAAACATGAACTTTCAGGTGCCCTGGAAAATCTCCTGAAAAGGCTCGGTAGTACAAGTGCATCCTTTGAATTCGACCGTATATCCAACAACACAATCCATGCTGTTCATGGAAAAGGACAGGGCTATTTCAAAAGGGCTGTTCGTTGGTTGAAGGAAGCAGAAGAAAGAGGTGTTAATGCGCTGGTATTACTGATTGACGAAGATGGAGAAAGTGAGCGAATCGAACAGATACAGTCGGCACAGAATTATTTACTGACACAACTTCCGCGTGCTATGGGAGTTGCAATTAGAATGTTTGATGCCTGGATGCTGGCTGATGAGAAAGCATTAACCGAAGTTCTTGGTTATCGTGTTAATAGGCAACCTGATCCGGAAACAATTCGTAATCCCAAACAAATATGCGCAGAGTTACTCGAAGAAAGTCCGGCTCAGATACCACAGAGAGAAATGTACGCAGGAATTTCAAGTAATATTGATATAGACATCTTAAGTGATCGATGCCCCTTGGGATTTGAACCGTTTGCTAAGTATGTAAAAAATCTGTTTTTGTAAGACACGATATTTTCTTTCAGGTGTTTTTGAGCATCATGTTGTATTCGGTCTCGAAGCGTATCTTATGCTTGACTTCCTCCTGTGCCAGGGCCAAAAGGACCTCTCGCGACTGCTCATTGTGAACGCTCGGAATGAGATTGACGTATGTTCTGAATGAGGCCTCTTCCTTCTCCATACCCAGTAAAAGGACGTCTTTATAATCTATATCCAGTTCGGAAGAAACATCCGAGATAATATATTCACTCGCCGGTCGCGGCGGCGTTTGTTCTGTTGAAACCGTTCTGCCGGTCTTCATTATTTCCAATTCCAGCTTGGTTTTGTGCTCAAGCTCTTCTGCGGCGAGATCTTCGAATAGTTGACGAATTTGCGGATCTTTTACCCTGCCGGCTAATGCGAGGAAGAAATTGTGTGCTTCATTTTCCCGAAAAATCGCAAATTCGAGAATCTCTTCATCGGTTTCAAATTTGCCCATAGTTTATCTCCCCTGACAACAGGTCTTTAATAAATTGCCGCCAATCAACTCAACTTTACTCGTAGTTGCCTTTTCCGCCGGCCCTGTTGCGAATTTCATTATACAGTTTTATTAACTTTCTGCAACTGCTGTTTTTATCTTTGTTTTTCTACCATAATATACCTGAACCGGCGAAAGCTGGTTTGGTAAAAAAGGAATTTCTGACGAATATCGCGATTTTCGAACAGGAAATGTGATTGACCGGATGGAAAGCTCGCCGTATATTCGTAGCGACTTATAATATTTGATAACTTTTGGAGGTAAATTTGCATGATAGGCAGGCATTTTCGGACGACTATCGTTTTTTCCGCGGTCTTGTTTGCGGCATTAATTTTCACAACAATGGATTCGACTTATGCGCAGGCAGATAAAACCAGCTTCAAATTCGATTTCGGCCCGGGAAAAGTAGAGCCGGGATATATCCGGATTCTACCGGATATGAACTACTCTTCGGAACAAGGTTACGGATTTGAGCCGTCAGCGGAGGTTACTGCAATCGCTCGCGATACGGACGATGCGCTCAAAGGAGATTTTTGCACGAGCGAAAAGCCCTTTTACTTTTCCGTCAGGCTGCCTGAAGGAAATTATAAAGTGACAATTACCCTCGGAGACTTGGCCGCAGAATCGACTACTACTATCAAGGCGGAACTGCGGCGTCTTATGCTTGAGAATGTGCGAACGGCGCCGGGGCATTTTTTTGCCGGAACGATTATGGTCAATACTCGGACTCCTGAGATTTCGACCGGTGGAAGTGTCAGATTAAAACCCCGTGAAAAGACCTCCGAATGGCCGGCCTGGGACGACAAAATGACGCTGGAATTTAATGGCGCTCGTCCCTGTGTCTGCGCAATTGAAATAGTCAAAGCCGACGATGTTCCCACGATTTATATCCTGGGGGACTCTACGGTTTGCGACCAGCCGCTCGAACCCTGGAATAGCTGGGGCCAGATGTTGCCGCGGTTTTTCAAGCCCACTATAGCGGTGGCAAATCATGCCGAATCCGGCGAATCCATACGAAGCTCGCTCGGCGCCGGGCGAGTAAAGAAGGTTATGAGCATAATCAAGCCGGGTGATTATCTTTTAGTTCAGTTCGGGCATAATGATATGAAGGACCGTTCTCCAGATGCTCTGGAGATATATAAGTCAAACTTTAAACAATTGGTCGCGGACACGCGGGCCAAAGGTGCCACGCCGGTACTGATTACTTCCATGGAGCGCAAAGCCGGCGTCGAAAAAGATACTTTGGGCGACTATCCCGAAACCATCCGCCGGGTGGCTGAGGAAGAAAACGCCGCTCTGATTGATTTACATGCGATGAGTAAGGTGCTTTATACCGCCTGGGGGGCGGATATCGACAAGGCGTTTCAGGATGGGACTCACCATAACAATTACGGCAGCTACCAGTTGGCCAAATGTGTCGTGGAAGGCATAAAGCAGAATGTGCCGGATTTGGCAAAATATATCGTTGATGATTTCAGTGGATTCGATCCGAACAAACCCGATTCTATCGATGGTTTTAATATGCCGGCCAGTCCGAGTCGCAAGATAAATGCGCCGGAAGGGAATTGAAATAACAAGCGGGAGGATATACGGAAATGAGACATAAGTTATTTTCAGCAATTGTTGTGCAGATAGTTTCATTTTGTATTGTTGTATCGGCTGCCGCGGCCGACACGGGGCCGGAAGGTCCCTTCGAACCCAACTGGGAATCCATCAGGGACAATTACGAGGTTCCCGAATGGTTTCGCAACGCCAAATTAGGTATTTACGTTCACTGGGGAGTATATTCCGTTGCCGAACGAGGTGAATGGTACGGCCGAAGGATGTACGATGAAAACGACCCCGTCTATGCGTATCACCTCAAGACCTACGGCCATCCCAGCGAATTCGGATATAAAGATTTGATTCCGTTGTGGAAGGCGGAGAATTTCGATCCCAACGCATGGCTGGATCTTTTTAAAGAGGCCGGTGCCCGGTATTTCACGCCGTGTGCCGTTCATCATGATGGTTTCGACCTTTGGGATTCCAAGTATCAGCCGTTTAACGCCGCCAAGATGGGACCGAAGAAAGACCTGCTGGGAATGTTGAGGGCGGCCACACTAAAACACGGTCTGCGATTCGGCGTGACTTCGCACCTGGCTCGAAGTTACTGCTGGCTTCAGACCAGCCACGGCGCCGATACCAAAGGGCCTAAAAAGGGCGTTCCCTATGACGGCAGATTGAAGGAATACGAGGGACTCTATCATGAAACTCACGGCGATACGGCCATGCGTTATCCGGCGGTTTCTCCCGCTCACTGGAAAATGTCATGGAAGTTTCGCATGACCGACCTGATTGATAATTACAAGCCTGACCTGATATATCTGGACGGCGCACTTCCTTTTCTTGACGACAAGGGCCAAACCGGTTTCGAGGTGCTGGCACACTATTACAATACGGGCTTGAAAAGACACGGCGGCAAAAAAGAGGTAATGCTGACTTATAAAGGCTCGGCAATGACGCAGGAAAAAAACAAGGGCTGGTACGTATCGGGAATAGGTACCCGGGATCATGAGCGAAATGTGCCGGAGAGGTTATTGGATGAGCCGTGGCAGACCGATGATTCAATCGGCCCCTGGGGGTATAATACGACCGTTCCTTACACATCGGTGGATCAGTTGATCGATAAGTTTGTCGATATTGTCAGCAAGAACGGCAATTTATTGCTGAATGTCCCCCCGAAAGCCGACGGCACATTTGATAAGGAAACTATACACAGCCTCAAAGAGCTTGGCAAATGGAACAGCATAAACGGGGAAGCTGTTTTCGGCTCACGTCCGTGGACTCACTTCGGCGAAGGGCCGGTCAAAGCGCCGCAGTCTCGCGCCAGGGTTTCGCCTTTTTCTGCGAAGGATATTCGCTTTACAACCAGGGCAGATACATTATACGCCATCGTGCTGGACTGGCCCGGCGAAACAGCGGTTATTACCTCGCTTGCCAAAGATCAATCACCTTCCGGCAAAATAGAAAAGGTTGAGCTGCTTGGCCACGAGGGCCCGCTGGAATTCACTCAGGATACCGAAGGATTGAAAGTCAGGATGCCCGCCGAGCGGCCATGTGATTATGCCTTTGCTTTAAGAATCACCGGCCTTAAACTAAATTAAATTCTGAATATTATCCGGCGGGAGAGGATCATTATCTTTCAAACCCGCTGTTTCCTACATCGAAAAACGCATGGATCTTTTTTAGAGGATGCGAAGAATTGCCTATTTTAAACCCGGTTTAGCGGGAAAGCTATCATCTTTGACCTGCAATACAGGTTTTTATATCAATATAACTGCCAATTAACTTGACTAATCGGCAATACGTCCGTATAATATATGTCGAATTTAAGTTAATTGTGTTTCATAGGACATTGCGGATGCCAAAAAGCACTCCTAAAAAAGTTGTATTCGTTTCTTCTTTCCTTCCCAGAAAATGTGGAATAGCTACATTTACTTCGGATTTGATTGCGAACACCACGACAGCGGCCAAAGGTGAATTCGAACCATTAGTGGTGGCTATGCACTCGGGAGATCAAAAATATAACGACCCGGTGAAATTCGAGGTTCATCAGGATGTCAAGAGTGACTATATTTGTGCCGCAGATTATATTAATTTCAGCCATGTTGATCTTGTCAGCGTTCAACATGAATTCGGTCTCTTTGGCGGCGAAGGCGGTTCCTATCTGAGTTTGTTGCTCAACAGGCTCAGAGTACCTATTATTACAACCCTACACACTGTTCTGGATGATCCCGACCCGGCTTACCATAAGTCGTTAATTGATGTTTGCGGCGCCTCTCATAAAATCATTACTATGAACGAAAGAGGTGTCACTATGCTGCGGGATATTTATAACATACCCACCAGGAAAATTAAGCTGATTGCGCATGGTATCCCGGATTTGCCGTTTGTTGACAGCAATTATTACAAGCATAAGTTCGGTCTTGAAGACCGCAAGACTATCCTGACGTTCGGTCTGCTCAGCACGAACAAGGGAATAGATGTCATGCTCAGGGCGATGCCGGCTATCATTAAGGCCGATCCGTCGATAATGTATATCGTTCTCGGAATGACGCATCCGAATATATTGAAACATGAAGGTGAGTCGTACAGGTTCAGTCTCCAGCAGATGGTCAAGGATTTGGATCTGGAAGAGCATGTGATTTTTCACAACAGATTTGTCAGCGACCAGGAGCTTCACAACTTCCTGTGTGCCGCGGATATTTATGTAACGCCTTACAAAAATGTAAAACAGTTGACCAGCGGTACATTATCGTTTGCCGTTGGGGCGGGCAAAGCTGTTGTCTCGACCCCGTATTGGGCGGCCCAGGAGCTCCTTGCCGATGGCCGGGGCGTGCTTGTGCCGTTCGACGATTCCGAACAAATAGCTAATGCGATAGTTGACATACTTCATAATGAATCGCAGTTTTATTCGCTGCGACGAAAAGCATACGAATACGGCAGATCCAGGACCTGGCCGAAAATCGGTCAGGCTTATTGGAAGCTGTTCGGTACGAAACGGATGCCGGTGCATATCGCTACGAAAAGCACTCTCTCGGCGGCAGAAACGATTTCAAATATCGAAGTACCGGAGCCGTCGCTGGATCACCTGATAAAACTAACCGATGATACCGGTTTGTATCAGCACGCCAAATTCACGATACCGAATCGAGAATACGGCTATTGCACGGATGATAACGCCAGAGGCGTAATTGCCATGAGCCGGTATTATTCGCAGTATCCCGAGCCGAAGGCCATGAAGCTTCTCGATACGTATTTGTCTTTTATCATTCATTCTCAAAACGGCGACGGCACTGTTAGAAACTTCATGAATTTCGACAGGACATGGTATAAGAAGGAAGCGAAAAGCGATGCTTTCGGCAGAGTATTGTGGGCCTTCGGAACCATAATGGCACAACCGCCGAGTCCGGCGTATCTTTCTGTTATAAAGGACTGTTTTGACAAATCTGTCGAACATATTCAGAAACAAATGCCGAAGGGTATGGCGTATTCTATTCTGGGAATGTGCGATTACCTGAAGCAATTTCCTGGTGCGAGTGATATAAAGCGGCAGTTGGAATTGGCGGCGGACGGGCTTGTTACTCAATATGAGGAAAGTCGTTATCCCGACTGGCAGTGGTTTGAGGATGCCCTCACCTACGATAACGCGGTCCTGCCGCACGCTATGTATGTTGCAGGCATGACCTGTGAAAACAAAAAATATCTTGCTGTTGCCGAGAAGGCCTGCGAATTTCTTTTGGCCGATATTTTCCACGGCAGAAATTTCAGCTTCGTCGGCTGTAACGGATGGCATGAACGGGGGGAGGCGAGAGCTTCTTTTGACCAGCAGCCCATAGAAGCCGCCGGTACTGTTATGATGCTGAGAGCCGCTTATGATGCCACCAAAAACGACAGATTTTTGGTTCTTCAAAGAAAAGCTTTCGAATGGTTCCTTGGTCGAAACGATTTGCATATTCCCTTATATGACTTTCGAACCAAAGGCTGTAACGACGGCCTGACCCGTGACGGCGTAAACATTAACCAGGGCGCCGAAAGCACGCTGAGCTTTTTGTTGAGCCTGTTGGCTGTGGTAGAAAGTTTTGCAACCATCGGCAGAGTCAAGGGTGAAACCGAAGCCGTCTCGCATAAGACCGAACAGATGGAACGACCGAGTCAAAAATCGCCTTCTATAAAGAGCATTTCTGTTGATATCTCGGAAAAAGAGCCTGATAAAAATCAAATCGAGGAGCTTACCTGAGATATTGTTTTTCTAATTTTCGATGCTGTGTTTGCGTCCGACCGCCGTTGAAAAAGTGATTTTTTCGCCGGCTGCCTTCGTTTTTTTTCATAATGTTATGTCGTGATGTCCCATAATATCCGCGAAATAATTTCTTCCAATACAGGCAGGACAAGATTACTGCATAATCGGCTTTTTTTTCTTAAATTGAAAATCGTTTTTTGCTATAATAATCCATAAGAGGTAGATTTTTAGCACTTAATATTCGGTCTGTTCGTGACATCTTATGTTTTTGTTGACGGGATTTGAATATTGAACGTGTTTTTGTTAATGGGGTTGGTTGTCTGTATCTCTCAAAGTGATTGGTCATCTTCGTTGGACATCCGTTGTAATGGGGAAGGTAATGACTAATAGGACATTAGCTTTGAACTTTAATAAGGATTTTGCCCGGCGGAGTAGTCGGAGCACAAAATAAGCAGTTAAGGCGAATAATAATGTTTGTCATTTTGAATAAATGTGGAGAAAGAAAATGAAAAGCTTTGTAAAAATCACGAAAAAATATTATTTGAGAAAGTCTATTATATGCTTACTGACGTATTGTGTGCTCTTCTATACGTCGGTTCCGGCTGCGATGGCGCTGGATGAAGCGAATGTTATCAGCTCGACGGGCGCTACTTTTGCCCAGATGGGCGACAATTCGATCATCAATACGAACAACGGCGCGGTTATCAACTGGAGCAATTTCGATACGAGCAGCACACAAACTGTCACATTCAACCAGTATATTGACGGTTCTCTGAATCCTAATTCCGCCGTTTTGAACAGGATTTCCGGCGCCGCCACACAATTCGACGGCACTTTAACGGCGAACGGCAGTGTGTTTATAGTTAATCCCGCCGGTGTTTACTTTGGCCCGACATCTTCCGTCAATGTCAACCAGTTGGTTGCTTCGGGACTTTCAATGTCTCCCGAAGATTTCGAGGCTATTATAAATGATCCGGCGAATCTTATGATTTTCAACGGCGGCGGCGGCGGTGATGTTGTCAACAACGGAACGATTAATGCCGCCGACAGCGTTTATCTCGTCGGCAAGAACGTTATTAATAACGGCGCTATCAGTTGTCCGGCGGGTCTTGTTGTCATGGCTGCCGGTGACGGTGTATATCTTCGTCAGGATGGAAGTAATGTTTTCATCGAGGTTGCTACGGCTTCCGACGTAACCAACTCCGGTACGGTTACCGCAGGCGAAGGCGGGATAGTTCTTGCCGCAGGAGATACGTTTTCCAGTGCCATTGCCAATGTAGGAACACTGGCCGCATCGGGCGGTACGGTTACGGCAGAGGCTGCGTGTATAGAAAACAGCGGCACTATCAACGTAAATAGTACCGATGGTGATGGAGGTAACGTTACTTTAGAAGCTGCCGAAGAGCTTATAATTGCCGGAACCAGCATTATTACAGCCAACGCAGGGATTAGCAACAGCGGCGCCAACGGCGGGGATATCGTCGCTAAGTCCGATGATTCTATTATTGTAAACGACGGCGCGCAATTCGAGACTCGCGGCGGTTCTTATACCGATTCCTCGGCGCTGAACGAGGATACTACTTATGACGGCGGCCGGGTTGAAATAACTGGTGAAAGAGTATATGTATATGGCGGTGACGTCGATGCCTCGGTTTCGGCCGGAGCCTATAATATTGATGATCCTGAAAATCCGGGTCAAACATTAACGGTCACTCCTGAAGCAGGTTCCTGGATGATTGATTTTCCGGAACTTACGATTTCCGGTGGCGCTATACCGTCGGGTGATCCTGCGGCGGTAGAGAATACGCTCTATGCAGAGTGGATTGAGTCACAGTCGCAGGCCGGCACAAACCTTGAGATGGTTGCTCATTCAACCACAGAGGGTTCGGTCATTACAGTTGAACCTTTCGATGAATTAAACGGCGGAAGCGGTGATATTGCTCTGCGTACAAGGTATAATACCGGTGGTATTGAGTTTTTGCCGGACACAGGTGGTAATCGAACGGCGATTCATACAAATGATGGCGCTGACGTATATATGCTGGCCGGGGCCGGGGGTATCGTAACCGGTGATATTATTACATATGTGCCGTCGAGCGATAAAGTGACCGAACCCGGCAAAATCAGGCTATATACGAACAATTACGGTGATATTACGACGGGTGAATTGTCGGTTTCCGGTGGCAGCTATGATGAAATATCCGTTGTTTCCTGCGGCGACCTTACTGTTAACGGTTCGGTTGAGACAGTTACAAACCAGAACGATAACGAGGTTAAATCAATCGGCCAGGCCAGGACATGCCTGGTTTCCGTCCACGGGAATGTGGAGATTAACGGAAATGTAACAGTCGATGCTCATGGTAAATATGCGACGACGGCGGATGTTCACATTTGTGCCGGTCGAAATGTCGCAGTAAATCTTGCAACAAGCCAGGGAATAAGTGCCACTGCGAAAACATCGGAATATGGACCGGCTAATGCTTCTATACAAATCCATTCCGGCAAATTCGTCCCCGGTAGTGATATTTCTATCACCGGCGACGGCCCGAAACCGGTTCATGTTAAGGCCGATGCCGGTGGCAGCGGAGCCGGGGCGGTAGAATATACTTCCAGTGGAAATCCTCCTGTGGACCTGGAAGATACTAATGGCGCAGAAGGCGTAGAGGCTCACGCGAAATTGGAGATCATTGAGGATTATGAGGGAGATTGCCCCGATTGTCCGAAGCCGCCGCATATAGACCCGCCGATAATTCCGACTCCGCCGACCGGTGCTCCCGATTTTGCTACTACACCTAAATACGATTATATTTCCATTGATGTCCTTGATAATGATACTGGTCAGTCGGATCTGAGTATTATACTGGACTCAAAAGATACAACAAACGGCGGCAAGGTTAAACTGGATCCTTATGGTGGTGTTACTTATACACCTCCGGCCGATTTGAGTTCATTGACGTTCGATGAAAACGGCGAAGCCACGGATACGTTTACATACAAAGTAATGGATGAAGGCGGCTTGGTTTCGGAAATAGTTACTGTTACGGTCACCTTAAAGAACAATTTGCCGAATACTGCCTTGGATACGGCGGAAACCTTGAAGAGCAGCGATATTTTCGTTAATGTGCTTGCTAACGATACCGATAACGATGCTCTCGACCAACTGACGGTATTATCGACATCCGGAACCAGCACATTGGGAGGTACGATTACAATTAATTCCGATGGTACTGTAACCTACAGTCCGCCGGATGACCTGAGCGGGATTACTTTCGATGAGAACGGACATGCGATCGACAGCTTTACGTATGTTGCGACCGATTCCTTTAATAATGCCGGCTCCGAAGTCACAGTTACTCTTGTCAATCAGATACCTTCCGCCGGAACTGATACGGTAACAACTAATCAGAGTCAGCCTGTTAATAGTAATGTGCTGGATAATGATACGGATTTGGACGGCGAAAATCTTTCCGTGGTGCTCGACGGTGTTTCTCCGCAGCATGGTCAGTTGACACTGAATCAGGACGGCAGTTTTACTTATACGCCTGATGATGGCTACGTGGGAGAAGACAGCTTTAAGTATATAGTTTCAGATGGTTTCAACAGTGCCCTGGGTACGGTTCTGATTCTGGTCGGCTCTGTCGCGACGGCCCCGCTTCCTGAAAATATGGAATTGGCTGTTTCGGGCTGCCCGGCGCTTATCCAGTGGACTGCCGAAGAGCTGGGTATCGAAGGTGAAAATATTCAGATTTGGATGACAAACACCCTGGCTTCTTTGAAGGACATTCAGCCCTGTGACGCCTGTACAAGGCTCAAGTCGGCTGTAATGATTCTTCAGGATACCGATGGTTCTCATATAGCTGCTCTGACGCAGGTAATAGATGAGTTCGCTTCGAGTGACGCACCTGTTTCCGAGGAGCAGATGGCATCGATAGCCGATGCGATAGCAAACAACACGCAAGCCGATAACGCTTATGCTCTCGCCGGTGCATATCTCGATGCCCTTACCGCGTACGTTACGGTCGTGAGCAGTCTTGGCCTTAGCACCGAAGATGCGATTACTGTTGCCACTGATAAATATATTGCTCCGCTGATTGATAGTGACAACGCCGGTCTTGCCGCTTATCTTACGGCGAGAATGACTGCTATGGGGCAGTAACGGCGAACAGCTTTACATATTAATAACGAATTAAAACCGTCGTCGGGGACTAATATTCTCGACGGCGGTTTTTTCATTTGCACTTTCGATTTAATATTTGCTGACGGCTGTTTATTGAATTGCCAAAGCCACTCTGAATATCACACCGTTCGGCTTTGTATTGATGATTTCCACGAAGCCGTTGTGTGCCTGTGCGAATTTTCTAACCAGCGCAAGACCAAGGCCGCTGCCGGCGGTTTCGCGCGTCGCTTCAGCGCCGATGCGATAAAATTCCTGGAAGATTTTCTCCCGCTGGCTGTGGGGAATACCGGGGCCATGGTCTTCGACTTCGATTAAAATATACCGGTTGTCATTTTTGGTACGAACCGTAATGGTTTTGTCCGCCGCATCTCGTGCATATTTGATGGCGTTATCAAGCAAATTCACGACAATTTGGGTGACGGAATCGCCGTCGAAGGCCGTTTCCGGGGATTGGCAGAGTTCGGTTTTTATCGAAAAGCCTTTTTGTGCCGCATAAGGTGCCATCATCTCAACGACGTCCTCGACGTATTTATTGATATTGCCCGCCTTGAAGAAGAATTTTTTCCTTTTTTTCTGGATGCGCGAGAAATCGAGCACATTCTCTATGAGCCGGCTGAGACGCTCGCTTTCGGTACGCATGCTTTTGTAATATTCTTTTAGCTTGTCTTCCGATTTTATCCAGTTTTTCTCCAGCATTTCCGTGTGCATGCGTATGGAGGTCAGCGGGGTTCTCAGCTCGTGTGAGACGGCGGAAATAAAGTCGTCTTTTTTCTGGGCCAGCTTGAGCTGCGCCCTCGCGTTGAGCCAGAGACTTCCCATAGCAAGTGCCACCGCAAGGAACACAAACGAGATAATGCTGAAATACCATTTTTCCAGGTGATTGATTTGTTTACCGAGCCGGCCGGGGTCGGTTTCGGTCAGGTTGAGTATCACATGGCCGAGACCGGCAAAATCCAGAATGGCCTTGTAAGCCGACGTTTCGCTTTGAGTTAGAGTCAGCTTGTAGTCCATATCGTCGCGAATAAATTTTTCGGTCGATTCTTCGACCTCTTCCATGAGTTTGTTCTCGTTGAGCTGGAAACCCTGCAGGAAGGATTTGTTTTCGATTTGCACCCGTCGCAGCATAAATACCTGTCCGCGGAAGATGGATTGCTCGCCGTTTTGTCCCGGAACGAGCACGGGCACGAACGGCTCAATCACTACATCGACCAAATCGGCCTGATTTGTGCCGCGTGAAGGTTGCTGTTGCGATTGGGTTAGTAAACTTTGTGCCGCCTGGGGTATTTGTTGTTCAGATAACTGTCTTTGTTGATTATTACTTTGCGCCATTCGGTCTTGAGAAAAACCGGACTGGATTTCCTGCCGCGATGCTTCTTCCTGCCGGTCAGCGCTCTGCTGTGTGGTGACCTGTTGTTGACTGTTTCGAGACAAATCCGGTTCGGAGAGGTTTTGCCGGTTCATAATTGCCTGGTTTTGTATCTCATTGGAAGCGATTAGATCACGGGATTGTTTTACAATCTGGGCGTTTCCGTCGATGTTCTTGAAACTTTCGATTTGAAAGTTCTGGGTTCGCTCGTCTTGCGATTTGCCACCTTTGGCGTATTGGCTCCTTGTTGATTTTTGTGCGATTTCTTTGCTTTCTATCGGGATTGCATTACGGACTTGACCGGACGATTCTTCGTTTGATTCGGTCTCAAGCTTATATGGGTCCGAATTGACTTTGTTGAGTATCGGCAGTAAATTGTCTTCGACATTTTTTCTATTTAAAGATAATTCGGCATAAAGTTTTTTCCCGGTCTCGACGGGGGACTGTACTTGTTGTTGCTCGGCGAAAGCGTTCGGAGTAATGATACTGTTATCCGGCTGGATTTGAAAATTGTAATAAGCAAGACCGTGCTCCAGTTTGCCGGCCAGCGGCGAAAGCTCGCGTTGTATTTGCTGCTGTCCGGCGGTCATATTATCGGGGAAATAAAAATACTGGTAGTCGGTGTAAGGGCGGTTTTGCTCCTGTTCCATGAAGGCGTCCAGCTTTTGATTGATATCTAAGCGTATCTGCTCGGCCACTTCGGCGAATTCGGTGATGCGGGTGCCCTCGAGACCCTGCTCCCATATCCGGATGGAGTGGTAGCCCAGCCAGCCCATCCCGCAAAGAGCGGCAAAAATAATCAGCGATAATATTGAAAGCCATTTATACATTGTTTCTTCAGTTTATATTTCGGTTGATTTTAATTTTATCTTTTATTTCGGAAGGAGAAAGCTTATTAATTTGTTCGATTGCATTTTGTGCGGCTTCGCGAACGCCGAAAACGCCGTTTTCATATCGATACGGATCGGTCAGGGCTAAATTTTTCAATGCAGGTAATCCCTGCGAATCCCCTATTTGCCCGATTGCGTATGCCGCGAAGCGGCGAATATTCGAATCTTCGTGCCCCAGTAATTCTATGAGTCTTGGTGTAAGACGCTTGTCTCCTATGTGTCCGAGGCATTCTATCAGTCTGATGTTTGGATTAGGTAAATCCAGCAGCGGAGTCAGATCTTGCATGAGCTTTTCTTTTTCCGCCGGAGTCCAGCTTTCACCCGTTTCGGGAGAAATGGTTGCGATTGACGAAACCGCTGAATAACTTACAGTTCTAACCTTTGGTGCCGATGATATATCCGCCTGGACTATTTTTTTGAATTGTTCGATATTTTTTAAAGGTAAATTGAACAGACTCGCGGCGAAAAGCATGTCGCGACAACCTTGAATCACGGCAATCCTGCCCTTCGTTTCCTGTGGTGAGGCAATTGCAGTTTTCAAACGAAAGGCATCGAATGCTTTTTGCATGATTTGTGGAGAGACTAAAGGTTCTATGGTCCCTTTCGGCGGTACTATTATGGAACGGAGTGTACGGGTTATTTGATCGAGAACTTCCGAATTCTGTTCTACTTTGATTCGTTCTATAAGAAACAGTGATGTCTGGTCATCCTTGTATTGGCCCAGCCACGAAATCGCACATGAGCGGACGGCAGCGTTGGGATATTGTGCCGCGGCAAAAAGTTCCTCGTAAGTTGATTCCTTTTGTGTGTAATCTTGCCTTGAAACTTCTGTGACGGATTTGCCGGCTCGTTTCAGGATGGCATATATCGCACGACGGGCGGGATATCGTAAATCGAGCTTCTTAAAATCTTTTCTTGCAGGATAAAAGCTCTCGATTACTCCAAGTGAATCAATAGCCGTTTCATCTCCGTATTTTTCCAATCCTGTAATACATTCTCGAATACAAGTGCTGTCTTCGAGGTGTTCGATTAATACTGCGACGAGCTTGTCATGGCCGACTGCTTCGGGGCCGAGTTTTATAAGCCCTTCGATTGCGTATTTGCGCACGGCTCCATGTTCGTCCTCAAGGGCGTTCAAAAAGGCATTTTTTGCGCGGGTATCACCCAATAAACTTAACACATAGGTCACATTTTCTCTTAGTTTTTGATCCGGATTTTCCAGCAAATCTATAAGAGGTTCAACTGCGCCGGCTCCCATCTCAAACAGGCCTTTTTTTGCCAGTGCCCAGTGTCCTGTAATTCGATATTTTTCTCCCATATGCGAGGATATTGCCGGTACGGCGGATGGTCCCAGAGCGGCAAGTTTATCAACAAATTCATTGTACATATTGCTGAATTTATTATCGTCCTGAGTATTCAGGGGTGTGCCGTATTTTAATAATTGCTCGATAACACCTGAACGGTCTTTTTTGATCTTCTCCAGCATGATTGCGGATATTTCATTTATTCCTGATGGTTGTGCCTGCTGCGGCTCGGTGGCTTTTGCATATAATGTAGCCAAATCCTTATCCGGCAGAGATATTAAGTATTCCCATGAGCGCTGTTTTCGCTGTGCCGCTAATTCATCCGCTCCGGCAAATATTTCATCGACCTGTTCGGATATGGAATCAGGACTTTTTTTTGTGACTATTTCGGCGGATATTGATACGCATAGCGAAAACAACACAATGTATGCTGAAAAATACATTCGTAATTTTTTTCTATGAGCCATTATTCTCTTCCTGCATTCTTTTTTTACGTCTCGTATTTATAGCCGGCGCCGCGGACGGTTTTTATAATTTCCGGATTCGCCGAGTCACGCTCGATTTTACTTCTGAGCTTGGCGATGTGCATATCCATCGTTCTCGTCCCCAGGTCCGTCATCGTCTCGTTCCAGACCTCTTTATAAAGTTCCTCCCGGCTGATAACACGGTTCGGATTTGCGGCAAAAAATTGGATGATTGCCGCTTCGCGCTTGGTGATTTCGATTTCATTGCCGTTGGATTTTACTTTCAGCGCGGCGATATCGACATCCATATCGGCGAATTTGAAATTCTGTCCTACTGCCCTGGCCGGGTCGGTTCGGCGAAGCACCGCCTTTATTCGCGCCAGCAGCTCTTCGAGCGAGAACGGCTTGGTGATATAATCGTCGGCCCCGAGATTCAGTCCGGCGATTTTTTCCTTTTCCCGTCCCTTGGCCGTCAGCATTAAAATCGGAGTTTGCAATCCTTCCTGTCGCCATTTGGCACAGAGCTGCTCGCCGCTTATTTTCGGAAGCATCAGATCGAGCAGTATCAAATCGAATTGGCGCTCGCCGACAATTCGCTCGGCCTCTAAGCCGTCTTCGGCTACCACGGCGTCGAAGCCGTGATACTCCAGAAAATCCACCAGCGCCGTTCGGATATTCTTTTCGTCTTCTACGACCAAGATAACTATTTTCGTTTCCATGTTCGCTCCTGTCCATACTTCGCCGTGCTGCAGGGCATCCCTTCGGCGCCGCGAAGAAAGCATCTCTGTTTATATTATAGACTATATCGAGGCCGATGTTTTGTAAATACTTTGTAAAAAAGCAACCGGCGGATTTTACATCCATTTTACTGCGGTCCGGGCCGGTTCTGTCGTATTATTTAAATGTGAGAAATATAAATTAATCAGGAGGTAATAAAATGCAGTGTGTAAGATCATGCGTAAAGAATCTGCCTTCGTTTGTTGTGCTTTTCTGTATTTATTCTTTGTTGTTCATGCAGGCGAACGCTAAGGCAAAAATCTCCCAGACGCCAGCCGATATGCCCGTTAAGGAGGTGACAATTTTCAAAGACGGCCATGCCTTTGTTTTGCACGAAGGCTCCATGCCCACCGACAAAGACGGAAACGTTGTGCTCGATTATTTGCCTACGCCGATTATAGGGACATTCTGGAGCTACTCGGCGCAAAACAATGCCAGGCTCACCGGTGTTGTCACCGGCAAACGTATAGTTTCCTTCGACAAAACCGCCCTGAATATTCCGGAATTGATTCGGGCTAATATCGGCGCCAGGGTCCGGGTTGCGGAGGCCGGGCTTGGCGCCTACGAATGCATCATATCCGGGATTCCGACTCGAAGCTCCGATGAACTTTCCCGGACAAATCCGCCATCAAGCCCGCTCGCGCTGTCACAGCCGGGCAATATCGTCCTGTTAAAATTCGAGGGCGGCATAAAAGCAGTTCCTATCGAGCGTATCCAGGAGATTACTTTCCTCGACGAGCCGAAACCGACAATTGCGCAGGAGGAATTTCGCAACATTATGACACTCAAGCTGGATTGGGGCCGCAAGGAACCGGCAAAAACCGCTAACGTCGGTATGGTTTATGTCCAGCGCGGCATTCGCTGGATACCTAACTATCGTGTCGATATTGACGGCAAGGGACAGGCCGTGATAAAGCTCCAGGCGACTATTATTAATGAGCTGGCTGATATCGAGGATGTAAAGGCGCATCTTGTCATCGGCGTTCCGAAGTTTGCATTCGAGGAAACGCCGGACCCGATATCGCTCCAGCAGACGGTCGCTCAGCTTTCGAGTCACTTCCGCCGGGACAGTCAAAGTGCTTATGCCTTTTCAAATATGATTATGAGCCAGTCTGTAGCACCTGTTCGCCATGTTGAGCCTCCACAAAACAGAGAAGTTGTTGACCTTGGGCCCGATGTGGCGGAATCCGCCAAAAACGAGGACCTGTATGTTTTTACGTTGGAGCATATCACCTTAAAGAAAGGCCAGCGCATGGTTGTTCCTGTCGCCGAGTATAAGTTGAAATATCGTGATGTTTTTGTGCTGGATTTGCCATTCGGGCCGCCGCCTGAAGTTAGGCAGCGTTTCAACAACGAACAGACGGCACAGCTTGCAAGGCTTTACCACGCACCGAAGGTAATGCACAAAATTCGCCTCGCCAACGACGCTGAGTGCCCGTTGACGACGGCTCCGGCTCTGATTCTTCGTGAAGGTCGTCTCATAGGACAGAGCATGATGACCTATACCGCCGTCGGGGCCTCGAGCGATCTTGAGCTGACCGTTGCCGTTGATATTGCCGTCGAAAGGACCGACTTGGAGACCGAACGTATAAACGATGCTGCCAGATGGGACGGCAATATTTACGCCCGGAGCAACCTGACCGGCACAATATCTCTGACGAACCGCCGGGCACAGAGTGTCGCTATGGAAGTCCGCCGCTCCGTCCTCGGTAATATCGACAGCGCAAGCAACGATGGCGAAATCGAGCATCTCGGCAGGCAGGAGGGCGGCTGGATGACTATCGACGGCTATCCGTTCTGGTGGAACTGGTACAATTGGCCTTACTGGTGGTATCGTTTCAACGCAATCGGTCGTGTCAACTGGCAATTCGAGCTCAAATCGGGACAAAGCATCGAATTGGAATATAAATATCATTACTTCTGGCGCACTTAGAA
>JAFGBG010000049.1 GCA_016933295.1 Sedimentisphaerales bacterium
ATCAATATTTTTTTCTTGGAGTTTTTTCTCGGCGTTTTTTCGAAGGTTTTTATCTTCAAGAGCAAATCCCACAACAATCCGCTTTTTCCCTTTTTCCTTTTTACTTTTTACTTTCTTATGTTTTCCCGCCCATCTTAAAATATCTACGGTCGGCTTTAGTCTTATTGTTAAATCGCTGCTTGCTTTTTTAATTTTTACTTTTGACTTTCTGCATGGAGTATAATCAGCCACAGCCGCGGCCATTATCAGACAATCGCACTTATCGAAATGTTTCTTTACTGCGATAAACATCTGTGCGGCGGTTTCTACCCGAATAATCCGAACGCCATCGGGGACATTCTGTGAACTCGGCGCTGTGATTAGCGTCACTTTATGCCCGGCTTTTCGTGCCGCATCAGCAAGGGCAATACCCATCCTGCCGCTGCTTGCATTAGTGATAAAGCGAACAGGGTCAATGTATTCTCGAGTACCGCCGGAGGTGATTAAGATTCGCATCTTATATCTCGTGGTCTAATTCGTTATGCTTTCAGGCTTTTGTAATCTTTGAGGCGATTTGCTCTATCGCTTCCAAAATATCTTTCGGCTCGGACATTCTGCCGAGGCCTTCGGTTCCACAGGCAAGCCTTCCATCGGCCGGCCCAACCGTCCGAACGCCCATTTTTTTGATTGTCTCGACATTACTTTGCACGGCCTGATTTGCCCACATCTTATTGTTCATCGCAGGAGCCATCAGAACGGCACCGGATTCAATCTGCGGCCAACACGCACAAACCGTCGTGCTTAGCAAATCGTCACAGATGCCATGCGCAATTTTGGCGATTATATTGGCGGTCGCAGGCGCCACGACAACAATATCCGCCCAGTCAGCCAATGAAATATGACCGAATCGAAACTGTTCGGGGCTGCTCCACATATCGGTAAAAACTGCCGAACCGGTCACAGCCTCGAAACTTTTTGGGCCTACAAAGCGGCAGGCATTATCCGTCATAATCGTATTAACATCAGCCCCCCCGACAGCAAGCTTGCTCGCCAAATCGACCGCCTTGTATGCGGCGATCCCGCCGGTTACACCAAGCAGAATATTGAATTTCTCAAGCATCTCGTTCCTTGTTCCGCGGTTGATTTTCGCAAAAGGGCCGAACTTACTTTAATTCTTGCCGGTGTTTTCAGAGACGCGAGAGGATACTCCGTCATCGACGGCAATCTTATCCTGCAAAATTTCCTGAATAACAATTTCGAGCATAGTCATGCCTTCGATATCCTCAACCAAGGGGCGAGCACCCTGCAGGATTTCACCAAGGCGTTTTTGAACAAGCGCCGTCAATCTGAACCTACCGCCGACTTTGTTGATCAATCTGTCACTTTTAAGTTCGTCTATCATCTTCCAATTCTCGTACTATATATTTCTTTTAATAACTATCCCGGACTTAAGGGTTATGATTTAGCGTTCTTTTCGCATCAGGCATCTTCGATAATTTGTAAACATTCGTTCACCGCCTGCTGCAAATCCTCGTTAACAACCATATGTTCATAATACTGCCAGGCGGCGGCGATTTCAGTTCCGGCCCCACCCAACCTTTGCTCCGCCACCTCGGCGGCCTCCCGACCTCTATGATTTAAGCGCTCTGCCAAAACTTTAGCGCTCGGCGGCAATATAAAAATCATCACCGCATCGGGATAAAACACCTTGACCTGCCTGGCGCCCTGAACGTCGATCTCTAAAATCACAGTCTTGCAGCACTGAAGCATTTGCTCAACCTTGTCTCTGGGCGTCCCGTACATATGACCGAAGACTTCCGCATACTCCAGGAACGATCCTTCACTAATCCGCTCCTGGAATTGCTCTTTTGATACGAACCAATAATCGTGGCCGTCAATTTCGGCCTCGCTTTTTGGGCGAGTCGTCATCGAGACACTAAGGCAAATATCATCCCTGCTTGCGACTATTTGCTTGCAGATTGTGCTCTTTCCGACACCGGAAGGGCCGCTAATTATGACTATTTTACCCTTTTTATCTTTCGAATCGCCCATTACTGATACTCATATCGAAACGGCAGTTTTCAAGAATTTCCAATTTTAAAAAATCACCTACTCAACATTCTGAATTTGCTCTTTTATGCGTTCTATCCAACACTTCATATCGACTACACAACGTGTAATATCGCCATCGGAGGTCTTACTGGCTATCGTATTGGCTTCTCTGAGCATTTCCTGGCTTATGAAATCCAGCCTTCGTCCGGCCTGCTCGTTTACCTGAAAACACTGTACAAACTGCTGAAGATGTGAATCCATCCTCGCAATTTCCTCGGATATATCCGACCTGTCCGCATATATCGCTACTTCTCTTGAAAGGGTCTCGCCGTCTATATTCAGTTTTGCCTCGGCAAGCAGCACATCGACTCTATGCCTCAGTTTTTTTGCATATTCCTGCACAACAACATTACTTCGAGCACGTATCTGCTCAAGGTCTTGTCCTATCGCCCGGCAGTGCTCCTTCAGTTCCGCCTCCAGGAAATTACCCTCCGTGGCGCGCATCTGCCTGAGACTGTCAATCGCTTTTTTACTAACATCCATGACCGCTTTTTTAGTTTGTGCGGCCGTTTCTTCATCCGGAGAAATCGGTCGAACAATCCCGGGCAGGCTCAATAAGCTGCCAATATCAAAAGCCCCCTCGATCCCGACCGCCGAGCCGGCTCGATTCAATTTTTCGATAATGGCCTTCAACGCCACCTCGTTTATATCAAAGAGCGCATTCGATGACAAATCTTTAATTCGAAGCACATAATTTACAGTTCCGCGGGATAAATTGTTCCGAAGAAGTTTTTCGATATCTTCTTCGAGATAGGCCATCAACTCCGGCAATTTTATGATGGTCTTAAAATAACGATTGTTGACTGTTTTAACCTCAACGGCGTAAACAGCACCATCAATCTCACCTTGCGCCTGACCATAGCCGGTCATACTATTTATCATAGAATTCCGCTTTCAAACCAAACTGAACATAAAAAGCCGGACTACCCGAGCTTGCATCGTATTAGCCGCCGGGCAAATTTACATCATTATCATTTTCGGCGCCACCGGTTCCCTCGTCGGCGCCATCCGCCGGCAGTTCCGCTTCACCGGTCACAGGCAATTCAGGCTGGTCGGTTTCGAGATCGCCGCTTTCATCAGTCATTTCCTGCTCAACCGGGACCTCTGTAATCGGCGTAGTAGCCTCTCTCTGGCTTACAGGCACTTGTTGCCTAACCGTCTGCTGTTGCCCGAAATTGCTGACCTCATCTCCCTTTAAGAATTTGGCACTTATCACCGCCAGGATCAAATATACACCGGCAAGCACAATTGTAACCCATGTGAGGAAATCGCCGGTCTTGGAGCCAAGAATTCCGCTGGCCATGGCTCCGCCAAAAGCCCCGCTTAAACCGCCGCCCCTTCCTTTTTGAACCAATACGATCAGAATCAGCGCTATACAGCATAAAACAAAAAGCACGGCTACTACATTCATAATAAAACTTGCCGCTAATAATCCAAAAGCAGTCATATCTGCTGCCCTTTCAATAACTATATCAAAAGTTAATTTTTATTATCATACAAAAGGAATTTCTTTTTCTGCCGGAAAAGAACCGAACGCATATTTATACCGACGCCCTTATAATCGAGAGGAAATCGTCTGCTTTCAGACTCGCCCCGCCGACCAACAAGCCATCCACGTCTTTTTGTCCCATTAAATCAGCCGCATTGGAAGGCTTGACGGAACCGCCGTAAAGAATACGTATCTCCGAAGCCGACTCGTCATCGTACATCTGTGCGAGAAGTTTTCGTATAAAGTCATGCACTTCCTGAGCCTGTTGTGGAGTTGCCGTCAGGCCGGTACCTATAGCCCAAACCGGCTCGTAAGCGATAATCACAGCAGCGAGTTTTTCCGCGCTTAATCCGGCAAGACCTTCTTTAAGCTGCCGAGTCACAACTTCGTTCGTTTGCGAGGCCTCGCGCTCTTTGAGTAATTCACCTACACACAATACAGGCAAAAGTCCACCACCTATAGCGGCAATAACTTTTTTATTAATCAGCTTATCGGTTTCACCAATAACGTGCCGCCGTTCCGAATGACCGCATAAACAATAGTTACAGCCGATTTCTTTCAGCATCGAAACGCTTATTTCTCCCGTGAATGCGCCATCCGGCTCAAAATATACGTCCTGGGCGCCGACGGCGATACTCGAACCATCGAGGGCGTCCCTGACAGCCTGCAAATAAACAAAGGGAGGAAACACCGCCACGGTCGCATTATAATTTTCTACGATTCCCGAGGCAAGACTATCAGCAAGATCTACGCTTGTTCGGCTGTCGGTGTTCATTTTCCAGTTGCCTGCTACAAATGGTTTTTTCATTACATACTCCTAAAAAAGTTCACCTGATATTTCTTCGATGAACAACGAACTCAAAGTCTCAAACCCGGTTAAAGCAACTCCGTTGCTCTTGGAAAACTGCCCAATATCGAAAGCTGAAGGCAATGCTGACGAGATTCCTCCAGGCCGTCCTGAATTTTTTTATCCGTTCTATGCCCGAGGAAATCCATGAAGAAATAATATTCCCATTGCCTTTTCTTGCTGGGTCTGGACTCAATATTCGTCAGGTTAATGCCGTATTTCTTAAACACGTCGAGCACATCGGCAAGGGCGCCGGCCTTATGGGCGGTGCTGAATAATATGGCCGTTTTATCCTCGCCGGTGCGCCTCGCGTCTTCCCGGCTGATTACCAGAAATCTGGTGACATTATTGGCGATATCCTCGATATTTTCATAAACAATTCTCAAGCCGTACAATTCCGCCGCTATTCGCGAGCCTATCGCGGCGGCCTTCGGCTCGCCGGCAGCCATCTGAGCAGCTTTGGCCGTAGAAGCCACTGCGACGGTTCGGGCGTCTTTGAAAGTGGCGCTGAGCCATTTGCGACACTGTGCGAATACTTCGGGCTTGGAATAAACTACTTCAATCTCATCCAGCCCACAATTCGCCAGAAGGTTGTGGTGGATCGCCATCAGTACTTCGGCACAAACCTTTACATCAGAATCTATTAATGCATCCAGCGTCTCTATTACGCCGCCTCCCATCGTATTTTCGACCGGGGCAAGACCTAAATCGCAATGTCCTTTGCTAACTTCGTCAAAAATACTGGTTATATCAGCCAGAGGTTCATATTCTACACTTTGGCCGAATTTTAGCATTGCCGCAGTATGGCTGAAACTACCGCTCGGGCCGAGATAACCTATACGTAATGGTCTTTCCAATACGAATGAGCCGCTCATAAGTTCACGCCAGATAGCCACAAGACACCTGTCCGGCAGCGGCCCGGTATTGGCCTTGACTATTTTATCAAGCACTTCTTTTTCCCGATCCGGTGCGTATATGGGCTTATCGGTTTTATTCTTGAGCTTGCCTATTTCGACAACGACACGCGCGCGCTCATTAAGCGTCTGCACAAGTTTGCCGTCGAGCTCATCTATCTTTTTTCTTAGTTCTTCAAGCGACATAAAGTTACAAAAAAACAACGCGATTCAAAATCTGCCAATGCACCGCCGGAAAGCAAATTCAAAAATTCCGTTTTCAATTATTCCTTTTTAACTTCCGTTATCCAAATTTACCCCTTCGGGCCATTTTTGTAAAAACCAATATATCTAACAAAATTTTGCCCTTGCGTCAATGAATTTGCCGTATTAGATAATATAATTGGCACGTAATTTGTCGAAAAATGCAAAAAAACATGAAATATGTAACTTTTAGAACAAAATGGGGCTATTTCGGCCTGGCAGGAAC
>JAFGBG010000050.1 GCA_016933295.1 Sedimentisphaerales bacterium
AAAATGTTATTAAAGTCTCTCACGATAAAAAAGTTATTCGCCGCCTGGAAAAACTCCTCGCGGCATAAAATCGGTCAGTTTGAGTAAAGTATTACATTTAGATAACAATGAAATTGAAGACATATGGGGTCTTGCACATTTGATAGAATTAACTGAATTGAATTTGTCTAATAATAAAATTGATGATATAGAAGCACTTGAAAAGCTTACCGAGCTTAAAGCGTTAGATTTATCAAATAATGAAATAAGCGATATATCACCACTTTTCAAATTAGATAAGCTTGAATATTTAGATATAAAAGAATGTAAAAATATTACTACTGAACAAATTGAAGATTTGAAAAAGGCATTGCCCAATTGCACAATTAGAACACAATAATTATGTTTTATTAATGAACAATGAGAAAACTAGAGAGAGAAAACAAGGGACTGATCCCCTTAAGATCCTGAAGGTGTGCCGGACCTTGTTGTGAACTGGTACGACTGGAACGCAATGATCGAGCAATTGAAAAAAGCGAGTAACCCATCAGGGTAGGCGCCTGCGAAACCTCTGCGAGGAGAAACTCTGTTATCCCTTACTTGTTGTTCACAGTTATACCGGGCCAATTGTCCGTACGGAAGGGCGACGCCGGCAGACCGGCACCATTGTATAGATTGCAGGCGGGATTATCCGCCCAGGCGTAGCGAACGGCCACCGGAACGGCGACCTTGTCGCTCTTGACCACAATGGTTTTACCCTCAATTGAGGCGTCGGCCCAATGGAATTTCCGATCCGCTCCGGCAATGGCGAAGCCGGTTAGCGGGCCGTCTTTGGCGACTAATCCGCTGTCGGCGTGCTCGAAGTTCAGCCTGATGCGGCCGTCCTCTACGGCCATGGAACTATAAACCGGGCCTGAGTACTCTACGTTCCGGCCGTAGTCCTTAGCCTGGGCAATCAGGGCCAGGCGCTTGCCTACAGTCTGCTTGTCACGCGGGTGAATGTCATTTGGATTGCCGACATCGATAATAACAGCCATGCCCGTATGGGGCAGTGACAGGGTCATCTGCTGGGCCTCGCGCAATTCGGCCCAGGCGCTATTTTCTGGCTCGGCCTTGCGTTGCATATAGTTTGCTAATTGCACGAAATAGAAGGGAAAATCTCCTATGTTCCACGCCCGACGCCAATCCCGGATCATTGCCGCAAAAAGCTTACGATACTGGTAGGCTCGATCGGCGTTGGATTCACCCTGATACCAGATGGCGCCTTTGATGCCGTAGGGCACCAGCGGAGCCAGCATGGCATTGTACAAACGTGCCGGGGAATTCTGCTGGCCCGAGCCCAGGGCCATAATACGTTCGATACGATAGTTCCAGGGGCCGCTCAGGTCTATAGGATTTGCCCCGTCGCCTGGGCCGATTTGCATGGGGGTGTTGCTGGGATAAATACCGCCGCCGCCCTGGTTATCCAGCACTCGCACGGCAATGACGTTTTTACCCGCCCGCACAAGATTGCCGGGTACGGTATAGATGCGCGGTGCCATCCACGGGGTGGGGGTATCAAAAAAAGTCCGGCCGATTTGTGTGCCGTTGAAATAGGTCAGGTCGATATCGTCAATGGTTGAGAGCTTTAGTGTAAGGTCCCGGCCGGCCCATGCCTGTGGGATAGTTATCTCCCGGCGGAACCAGACCACGCCGTCAAGACTGAGGCCGGCATTTTCCCAAAGGATCGGAAGCTCCATTGTCTCCCATTCGCTCAGGTCGGCATCCACTTTGGCCCAGCCCTTTTTCAGGGCAGTGGTATCAGCCATGATAACGTCGGTATTGCGTTCGTCCGTCATCAGTTTAGCCCCGTATTTCTCTAACAGTTGGGCCTGGATTCTCTTGGAATCCGCGTCACGGGCCAGGATGGGGGCAAACTCCTGGTTGCTCTTCAGAGCCTCGGTGCTGGTCCAGGCCTCCGCCGGTGTTCCGCCCCATGTGGTATCAATCAGCCCGACGGGCTTTATGCCGCTCTTGAGCAGGTCACGTCCGAAGAAATAGCCCACGGCGGAAAAATCACCCACGGTCTCGGGCGTGCAGAGCACCCAATGTCCGGTGACATCCTGCAATGGTTCACTTGAGGTGGCCTTCTCCACCGTGAACAAACGCATATTGGGGTATTTCGCCGCAGCAATTTCCGCCTGTGCATTATTGGAGGTTTCTACGGGCCATTCCATATTGGATTGGCCGCTGCATACCCAGACCTCACCCACCAGGACATCCTTCAGCTCGATTGTGCGCCCAGGTGTACGCACTGTGAGAGTATAAGGACCACCGGCCTCAAGGGCGGGAAGTCGGACCTGCCAGCGTCCGTCCCGGGCCGTGGTTTTAACCTTTTGACCATTGATTTCAACCGTAACGGGAGTGCCATCCCCGGCCCAGCCCCAGACGGGACAATTCAACTTCTGCTGTAAAACCATGTGATCCGAAAACAAGGCGGGCAGTTTCAGAGCAGATTCCGAAGGGGTGATATCATTTAGACTGTTTGATTCCAAACAGCCGACAAGACATAAAAAAATGGAAGCCAAACAGAGAAACGACTTTGTAGTTTTCATAGTAAAGACTCCTTTAGGATATACATAAATAACCTTAAGCAAGTCAAGATAACGCAGAAATAACAGGATTGCAATCGTTAAATAAACAGCTCTTTTACTCGAAAGATTCGGGATATTTTTGCCGTCTCTGGATTTCAGACGGTTTGGCCATGAAAGCCAAGTGTGTTCATTAAAAGCCACTTGTCGATAACATATGTGCCACCAAAGGTCAACCGGCTCAATTTTTTTATACCCAAATGGATACTATCGGTGTGTAATAGGATGAAAAATGATCATTTTTCAAAAGATTGTGCACGATGGTAGAAGATAAGCTGCTTATTTTAAGATTCAAGCAAGGCCGTAATGGAGCATTGCGGCAGATCTATGACAAGTACAAAGTCGAGTTACTGAAACTCTCTATAGTGCTAACCGGTGATGTAAATGCCGCCGAAGATATGGTTCACGATGTATTTGTCAAATTTGCCCAGTCGGCGGAGCGTATCAGGCTGACCGGCAGTTTGAAGAACTATTTGATTACGAGTGTGATTAACCGTGCTCGTAACTATCGGCGTGATAACATTCGGCATAGCGAAACCAGTCTTGATACGGCGGAATCTGTTTCTGCTAACGAACGTAGCCCTTTACAGTGGGCGGTCCTTAGCGAGCGGCTTGAGCTTTTAAGCCGGGCATTGCAGGAATTGCCGTACGAGCAAAGGGAAGTGGTCAGTCTTCGCATGGAAACGGATTTGCCGTTTCGCCGGATTGCGAGGTTACAGAGAGTATCCGTTAATACGGTCAAAGGCCGATACCGATACGGCATAAACAAACTGCGTTCATTACTAAATAGCGAGGTGGAAAAGTGAACTCAGCAGATGAAATAAAAAGATTCTTCGAAAATGCAGAGCTTGGTATCAATCCGAACGCCGACGAAAAGGTATTCCAGGATATATTCCAGGCTCAACGAAAAATAACAAAAAAAGCTCCGGCTGTGCCGGGGATTTGGAGAGTAACCATTAAAAAATCAATTGCAAAATTTGCTGTTGCCGCGATTGTCGTTATCGCGTGTGTGATAGGCCTATCGCTGTTGAGAGGCACGCAATCAGGAATTGCTCTGGCGGATGTGCTCTCCCGCATTGAACAGGTCAAGTCCTACAGATCCCAATGGAGTGCGAAGGTAACTGGTGAAGATCCTGGCAAGCCCTATATATCCGAAATACGCGGCACTTGGCTGGTTTCGCAAAAATATGGCTGGAAAGGCAGTATTGAGCGACTCGATCCGAATGGCGGAGAGAGCATGTTACAGGAACTCTATTTTTCCCCAGAAAAAAGGACCAAGATCATAGTCTGGCCCATGCAAAAAAAGTATCGGCGCACAGAATTTGACGATCATTGGGCTGAACAGTGGCCGGATTACGATCCTCGCACGATGACCAAACGAATCTTGGAATGCAAGTACAAGAGCCTGGGAGGAACAACCATTGACGGTATTGAAGTCGAAGGATTTCAAACGACCGATCCTAATTGGTCTGGTAATAATCCAAACATGAGCCAGATTGATGTCAAGATGTGGGTAGATCTGAAGACACAGTTGCCTGTGCGATATGATTACACATATGTTCTTTTTGGTCCGAATGAAGGCAAGATCATCGAGCGAGATAATTATGTTGTGCGCGATTTCCAGTGGGATTTGGTCGTTGATGCGGCTGAATTTGAACCTGTCATACCAGATGACTATAGCGGCAGAGTGGTCAAGTATCCCGCCCGCATTACTGAGGAGACGGTCATACAGAGCATGAAGCTAATCGCCGAGTTGCTCGGCAAGTATCCAGAGGGCATCTTTGACTTCGTAGATGTGCGCGATTTCACAACTCCACGATCAGCTTTTGGAGAGAGTCAAACCCCCGCAGCTACACGATTAAGAGAGGAGATGAAAGGGCTTACGGAAGACCAGATAGCCAACAAACTTGCAGATTTCATGATTCCTATACGGGGGTGTGCTATGTTCTATAGTAGGCTCCAGTGGGACAAGAAAGATCCCGCATACTACGGGAAGACCGTTACCTCCGAAGACTCAGATAAAGTCCTAATGCGATGGAAGGTCTCAGATAATGAATACCGTGTCATTTACGGCGACTTGCATGTAGAATCCGTTACGCCGGAGAAACTGGCGGAACTTGAAGCGGCGTTGCCTAAGTAAGTTGATTTTCCTGCAAATCTGTGAACAGGGCCGGGTTGATTTGGCTCGGCCTTTTTTTATGCGCGCAGTTCGGTCTGCGCTCGAGCATGAACGGAAAAAAGTAAAAAATTGCAATTTGTTATATCCAAATCCCCGGGCCAATCGTGATAATATTGAGCAACGATCGTTGTTATAATAGTAACGGTGTTGATGAATGATAGAAGACGAACTGCTCAAATGGAAGTTTAAGGCCGGTGATAAAGATGCGTTGCAGCGTATCTACGAGAAATACCGCAACTACCTGCTGACACTGGCGATGGCGTGTGTAAATGATGCCGGTCTGGCGGAAGATGTCGTACAAGATGTCTTTGTTGCATTCGCTCGCTCAACCGGTAAATTCAAGCTCCGCGGCAGCTTAAAAAGCTATCTGGCAACATGTGCTCTCAACCGCTGCCGAGACCGGATTAGGGCAAACAACCGCCGACTGCTCAGCCTGGATGATGATACACCCATGCAGTCAGACTTTTGCCCGCCTGATAGACGTATGATATCCGACGAACTATCGCGGCAGGTTGCCGACGCCATGGCTCGGCTCCCATACGAGCAGCGAGAAGTAATTGCCCTGCATTTGAATGCGGCGATGAAGCTTAAACAAATTGCCGAACTACAAAACGTTTCGGTCAGCACCGTAAAAGGAAGGTATCGATACGGCCTGCAGAAACTGCGGTCGGCTTTGAACGGGAGACTGTAAAATGAAACCTTCGGACAAAATAGAAAATGTTGTTAAGAAAATGTCATTCAAAGTCGGCCCTGAAATGGACCGGGACCTATGGGCCGAGACCTCGAAGGCACGAAATGAGTTTCACAAAAAGATATTGACTGCAAGTCAACACAATATATGGGGAATTACTATGAGAAGTCCAATCACAAAGATAGCTGTCGCCACAGTAATTATAATTGCATGTATTACCGGTGTTCTCATGTTCCGTGAAACATCAGAAATTGCCTTGGCGGATGTACTTACCAGAATCGAGCAAGTCTCAGCTTATATGTATAAAATGCACTGGACAGAGACGAAACAACAAACGGCCAGCGAAGTTGCAAGTACAGTATTGATTTCTCAAGACAATGGGATTAAAATGATCCAAACAAGAGTCGATCCCAATAGCGGCGAAAGTCGAGACGATGAGATATATCTCCTACCACGGGAAAATATACTTCTTATAGTTTTACATCAAGAGAGGAAACTCTACCGTATCAAATGGGAAGATGCGGAAGAAGATTACTATAAAGAAAAATATAATGACCCGCACACCGTCATTAAAGAAATCCTCAATTGCAGCCATACCAGTCTCGGACAATCAATCGTTGACGGAAAAACGGTCGAAGGATTTCAAACCACAGACCTCGCCTATAAGGGCGGTTTCTTTGGTAGGTCTGATCTGATGGCCGGGGCTGAAGTCGAAAAGATTGATGTAAAGCTATGGGTTAATGTGGAGACGTTTCTACCGATACGGTTTGAAGAAGATATTATTACAAAAGGAGGGATGCATATCCATGAGGTCAGTTATGATTTTCATTGGAATGTTGTTGTAAATGATCGTGATTTTGAACCGAACATAACAGAAGACTATAATTCACCAAATGGAGATTGGAATATTCCTGCCTTCAATGAAGAAAACACCATCAAAGGTCTAAGATTATTTGCCAATTATGCAGGAAGCTATCCGGTCAATCTTGATTCGGAAGCCCTTAAAAAGGAGGCTAAAAAATATTTAGAATCGGGCCATGTTTCTTACGAGGAACTCTCCGAAGACGAAAAGACTAAATACAATAGCGAATTATTTACTATGCTTACAGCAGTTGTTTTCTACGACGACCTGGTCAAGGAAAACAAAGATCCGGTCTATTATGGCCAGAACATAACCCCCAAAGACGCAGATAAAGTTCTGATGCGTTGGAAGGTCTCAGATAACGAGTATCGCGTTATATATGGTGATTTGCATGTAGAAACCGTTACGCCGGAAAAACTGGCGGAACTTGAAGCGGCATTGCCCAAGTAGCGATTATATAAAGCAGATTGTACGAAGGGCCGAGGTTTAAGCTCGGCCCTTTTTGCAATTTTAAAGCTTCATGTCGTTGGAATTTCTAACGTCCAACTCGCTGTTGTCACCGGTCTTGATAGTAACGTTCTCGAATTCCCATCCATCGGCATAAGATATACTTCCGGCGGATTTTGCCTTGATGTCAATCTCACTGAGGTGAAAATCCTTGACGATGGATTCTTTCGTACCGGAAGCAGAAATCGCCCTCGAAGCTCCGGTTGCTATAACGTGGGAAATATGGACGTCCTTGAATTCGGGTATGCCTTTTTCAGGAGGCTCGACCTGCATGAGCATCGTTTTCCAGTGCTGGGGGATTTTTTCCGGGTCGTAGCCTTCCGGCAAAGATGAATAACTATAGCTCGGATTCCAGTTCATCGAGACCTCTATAACCGTCCCGACACCGTCCATTTCGATATCCTGAAGATAGACGTCTTCGACTGTTCCGCCTCTCGTGCGGGCGGATTTGAATCGCAGGCCGACACCGGTTCCTTTTGCCTTGAGGTTTTGAGCCAGTAAATGCCGGATACTGCCGGAAGTCTCGCTGCCGAAAGTTATCAGGCCGCCGCCTTTGCGCGAAATGCAGTCCCTGATAACGACGTATTCGGTGGGGCGGTTGACCCTGAGTCCGTCCCAGTCTCTGCCGGCTTTCAGGCAGAAATTATCGTCGTTGCAATCGATATCGCAATTCTCGACGAGGACGAAGCTCGATGAATCGATGTCTATGCCGTCGGTGCTCGGGCCGCTGCCGTCGATGTTGTTTTGAATGACAATACCATCGACGGTGACATATTTCGAGTAGAGAATATGCACCGTCCAGAAGCCGGCCTGCTGGAAGGTAATTCCCTGAATGGTGATATCGGAACAATTCTGAACCAGGACAGTTCGCGGCCGCTTGCAGTCGTAATCCACAATCCATCGCAATCCCTTCGGCTCGTATTCCTCCCGGCGCATCGTCCAGTACTTGTCCCAGAACGGTTTGCCGCGGGCGTTGACAACACCGTCTCCGGTAATTGCGGCGTTTTTCTGGTCGATAATATTTATAAGGGCGGCAGGCCATTTCAGCTCGATACCGGCGGCGCGCGTGTCGATTTCCGGATAATCCGCGATGTCCTGGCTGCCGAGAATCGTCACACCTTTGTCGATACGAAGATTCACGCCTTCCTTGACGAAGATAGAACCGGTCAGGTACTTGCCGGGATCGAATGTCACGATTCCGCCTCCTTTGGCGGCACAGGCATCTATCGCGGCTTGTATCTGTTTCGTAGCGAGTGTTTGGCCGTCGTTTTTCGCGCCGTAATCGTTTACTTTGAAAATAATCTTTTTGTCGGGCGTCTTTTTAGCGCCGACCTGCTGTGTCCATTGCTCCATGGGAATCGCCTCATCGGAAGAACTTGCCGTAAAAATACAGTTGAAATTTGTAAACAAAGCTAAAAGTAACGAGACCATAATCGAACTCCTCTTTTTGTGGGCCGACGGATTTTACCGGCGAAAATTTTGCAGATTTTTCATCATCCGAAAATATTTTCAAGGCCTTTTATTATCTGGTTCTCCAGTTCCTGCTTGAGCTGGTCTTCGAGCAGTTTTCCTACGTCGAGTTTCGGATTATCGACCGTGCCGGTGAACTTCAGAGTAATTCTTCTGGCACTTGTATTTCCGATTCTTATCGTTTTGCCTTCGGAAGTATAGGGTAACGTCACGGACATATCCAGACTCTTGTCCAGGCCGATGATGCCGGTGAAATTGACGGGATTATCGCCGATATCCATTTGCATATTATCATATCTTAAAAAACCGTTGCGCAGCTCGAATCTGGTCGGATGGATTGTGATGACGGTGCCCCTTGGACTTCCGCCGAGCACGGTCAGAATCTGGCCGAGCACATCGGATGTCTCTAAACGTAACTGATCGACCGAAAAAATACCGACAATTTCCGCTTTGTTTTTCGCCTCGTCACTTAGGGGGATGCTGAGCTTTTCGCAGTTGAGATTTGCAATGCCGTTTACATTGGCGGCGTCGGCAAAAATGGGATTTATATATTTAAGAAGTTTCTTGGTTACCTGGTCGTTGATTTTGATATCTTTTATTATGTGCATCGGTGCGGGCGTTTTAAAAACCGTAGGTTGCACTTTGAAGTCGGCCTGGGCCCCGAAATTAAATTGGCCTTCGTTGACTATTGTTTCGAACTGCGCGATATTCAGCAAGCCGTTGTTAACGTCAATATTCACATTGGTAGGCCCGAAATTAAGCCCTTTGTATTCGGCCTTCTGAAAGCCTAAAGCGGCATTGGATTTGAGATTCGGCATAAGCTGATTCGGTTCGTCGGTGGGATATTCACTGGTGAAATTTATCGTGTCTTTTCTTTTACCTTCAATAACCAGGTTCTCCGGCAGATACGACCCGGCAATTGCATTAAGAGCCGACCAGTCGTATTGAAGCTCCGCATTGCCCTTGAGTTCTGATTTTTGGTTTTTCGTTTTCTTATTGGAAATGTTTATTAGTACATTAATCTGATCGGACAAAAGATTGAGTTTTCCCGAATAAGTTATGTCAACCGGATTATACTCAATATCGGCAACTATCGAGGTATTCGGCTGTTTGAAGGGCTTCTTTCCGGGAGAAGCGAACTCGATATTTTTGATATTTGTGTTTTCAGTTACTATATGTAATGAGTTGTTTTCAGATGTGACTTTCACTTCGGCTTCGGCAATCCCGGCTAACTGCGTTTCCTTCGGCAAAGAGGCGAACATGACCGCGTACGGTTTTAATTTTCCAAGGTCGAGTTTATTTGCCTGGACGGTTGCATTGAGAGATTTCATCCAATCTTTATTCAACTGCACCATGGCATTTTTGACATTGATCCGGCCGAAACCGGTATCTGCTTGAATTGAATCGGCATTGAGAATATTTTTATTCCTGTCCAAATTCAAGGCAAAAGCTATGTCGGCCTTCGACTCGGAAACGCTGCCTTTTTCCTGGGAACTGAGGCGGAGATTCTCGATTCCCGCCGAACCTTTAGCTGAAATTTTTTGTTCGGTAATAGAAACAGTGCCCTGGCTCGCGAGTCCGCCGGCCATTTGGTAGGGGCCGATATTGATAAATTGCCCCAGCTCGGATTGAAGTTGTGCCAGGTTCGCACTGACGATATATTTTATTGATTCCATATTGCCGGAGCAGTCGATTTTGGCAAACGGCGCTGTCACAGATAGTGTGTCAATATTTGTGCCGCTTTTATCCGGCGAAATTTTCGCCTGTGCCCTTAGGGGCTGTGAGAGAGTGATTTCCTTGCCTTCGACTACACCTTTCAGGTTTGTCAGTTCCGCCTGAGCCTGTATTTGCTTTTTCCCGGCTTGCATTGCGGTTTTAATTGTGCCGTTTATTATGCCCGATGATACCATCATACCCTCTTTGAGCCCCATAGTATTTGGTATCTGGGAAGCAAGTGAGGCGATGTTGCAATTGAATGTTCCATTTAAATCATAATTCGAATCGGGAGCGAGTAAACTGTCCAGGGATTTTATTGTGGTGGGTACGGAGCCGGTGCCTGAAAGTGCGGCCCAGTCGGTTTTAACGTTCAATTTTTCGACGTTGAGTAATTGGTCTTTGCGTATCAATTTGAGATCGGCGTCAAGGACGTTACTTTTGATACGGTCGCCTTTTAATCCTGCCGCTGTAATATCGAGGTTTTTTCCATTGACGGTCCCGGTGACATTTTCGAGCTGGCCGTTTGTAAGCCTGCCCTGGACATTCATCGAAATATTACCTTTGGCCTGAATATCGATGCCGGCTAATGCGAAAAAGGATTCAAGCGACTCGATGTCCAGGTCATTTACCTGAACAGTCACGTCACAGTCGGCGTCTTTTAAGCTCCAGCCGGATTTTCCTTTAGTTTCGGCGGGTGTGATTTTTCCCCCGGCCTGAACTTTGGATTCCTTGTCGTTGGCCACGACTATCATATTCAAATCGAAGCTCGATTGCTTTCCAGCCGGTCTTAAATTCACATTCGAGTTTATTTGTGCAAGCTCGACGGTTTTATTATCCGTTCCGGTTACTTTGACGCTGCCGTCGTTGACAACGATGTCGGTGACAAGCGCAATTCCAGCAGCTTCTTTCGGAACTTTTTCGGATTCAGTCGCGGCAACGGCCTCAGCCGGCGGTTTGTTTTTGAGATTAATCTCAATCCTTGGCTCGTCGATAACGGTTTTGCCGAAAGACAAATTGCCGATAAGTAGTGAACCGTAGTGCGGCTCCGTGGCAATTTGCCTGACTTTAAGTGAGAACTGGCCGGCGGTGTCGTCGAAGCTCAGGTCTGCGACCTTAATGCCCTTGAACCAGCCCATCGACAGGTCGCTGAAATCGGTTTTGCCGTCGATGGATTTGTTGATTTTTGCCAGGATGATTTGCCTGCCTTTCTCGGACGAGATAAGGGCGGGCACCGCCAGAAGAACGAATAAAATCAATATGACCACCAGTGCCGCTGCGATTTGAATTATGCGTCTGCCGGTCTTTTTTTTCCGTTTGGTTTGAGATTTTTTTGCCGATTCCATTGTTATGGTCCCCAGATAGAGCAGAATTCAAAAATATAAGCTTAACCTGCTACGGATATATCGCAGGCACGATTGCTTTCAGGTGTTCGATATAAATCAATCGAGCATTATCTCATCCGATTTATGTTTGACGATTTCATCTACTTTGTCGGTGTATTGCTTGGTAAGATCGTCGATTAGCTTCTTGCCTTTTTCGAGGTCGTCCTCGGTTATAGTTTTATCCTTCTGTTCTTTTTCGAGATGCTTGATTGTATCTCTTCGAATATTTCGAATACTGACTTTTGTCTGTTCGCCGTCTTGTTTGGTCTGCTGAACGAGCTGCCTTCTTCTTTCCTCGCTGAGTGCCGGAATGTTGAGCCTGATTACCTTCCCGTCGATAATCGGGGCAATGCTGAGGTCGCTGGCTTTAATCGCTTTTTCTATTTCTTTAACCGAAGCCGGATCGAACGGCTTGATGATTATCATATCCGCCTGCGGCGTTGCCAGCGTTGCCATTTGTTTCAATGGAGTGGGTGTTCCGTAAAAGTCGGCCTTGATATTTTCGACGAGACCGGTCGAGGCTCTGCCGCTGCGGATGGACTTCAGCTCGTCGTACAGAACTTCGATTGCTTTTTTCATCTTGGATTCGGTATCGGCTATAACTTTTTTTGTAGGCATTTTTTATCCTCGTTTAATATTACTTCAATCTGCACAAGCCCGCGTGGGTACACCCTGTCACTGCATGTAATGTCGTATCGCACAATCCGTTTATGTTACCCTTTTGTGCGCATGACATTACGTATTACGGTTGAATATTTTTGTGCCGACCTGCTGGTCGTAAAGAGCCCTGGTTATATTTCCCTTTTCGAAAATATTCAAAACTGTAATCGGAATATTGTTATCCCGGCAGAGACTAATCGCGGCGTGATCCATGATACGAAGGTTTTGTGTGAGGACCTGGTCGTAAGACAATTCGTCGAAGAGTTTCGCATCCGGATGCTTCTTGGGGTCGTCGCTGTAAACACCCTTGACCTTAGTCGCCTTGATCAGCAAATCAACGTCGAGCTCGGATGCTCTCAGGGCCGCACAGGTGTCGGTTGTAAAGAAAGGATTTCCCGTGCCGCCGGCTAAAATTGCGACTCTGCCGCGCTCGAGGTGTCGAATGGCTCTTCTGCGAATAAAACCTTCGCACAACGCGGGCACCTCGATCGCACTTAGAACTCTTGTTTCCTGCCCTAATTTCTCGAGCGTTTCCTGCAACGCGCAGGCATTGATTATTGTAGCCAGCATCCCCATATAATCCGCTGTGTTTCTCGGTATTTGACTGACCTGTGAAAAGTTTTCGCCCCTGAGAAAATTACCTGCGCCCACCACGACGGCTACCTGCGGTCCGAGCTTGCAAATCTCCGCGATTCTCTCGGCGATGGAAGCAAGAGCGGCACCGTCGATTCCGAGCTGCCCGGGGCGGCAAAAACTTTCGCCGGACAGCTTCAAAAGCACGCGATGATATTTGCATTTTTCCATAGTTTACGATTCTGCCGATGTTTCCCAGTATAATTTATTTAAGTTCCCAAGCTTTAACGACAGCTATGGATTCATATATTACACATTATGGATTTTTCTGCAAGATTGTTTTTTATACTATCGGTCAAACGGTTGTATTCGCAAAATTTATATTTTCAGCGCATCCGAGGTGATGATTTTTTCGTACTCTGTTATTTTTTTCTGGAAGGAATTAGTATCTGCCAGCATGAGAACTCCCAGCATGAATCCGGGCCGGAGTGTCCATATACACTTCGCCTTCAGGCCCGGCATGTTTGTGACAACAACGGCTTCATAGGCAATGCCTCCCTTGAAAGTGCTGAACTGTTCGCTTTCGATGCTCGTTCCGATCGACAGGGCGCTGCCTCGTCCTCCGCCGGTAAGGAGATCTTTCTTTTGCTCATCGTTTTCGAATGCCTTTGCGGCCTGGGGGCCGTAAGCCATAATAGTATCGAGTATCAGGATTGCGATTCCTTCGTTCTTAACGCTCCATTTTTCTTCCAGAAGAAGCATTTTTGTGCCGCCCATATCCTCAACGCTGAGCTTCCATTTCGTATCGTCGGGATTTTTCAATGCGACACCATAGTCGGGATATTCAGCGGTATTATCCTTGATGATTGGTTTTTGCATCCGCTGGCTAAGCAGGGTACGCAGGTTGGCCAGCTCTTCGGAAGCGGCGTTATATTCTCCCATAGCGGCCAGCTCTGCGATACATTTGAGTCGCGGCTCAAGCGCGTTTTTGTCGGTGATTTTGTCTCGAATCGCTTTAATTTGAGCCGTATTTGCCGGTTTGTAGTCAAATTTGAGGGTTTTAACGACTTCGTTCAGCTTATTTTCGTTATCCTGTTGATTTCTGAGCGAAGAAATGAGTACAAAACTGTAGAAACGCCTGCCGTTGGCAAGATTAATCATAGTAATCGGAGGACCACCGACGGCCGAACCGATTTTCATTACTAAAGCCGAATGGTCGCCGAATGTCTTGAATTGCTGATTTGTGACTGCACCGAATTGATTTGCAATCATCGTACCGCCCAGTAAAAGCTCCTGATCGGTCATTTTACCTTGTCCCGGCTCCGAGAGACCCATTCGCTGTTCAATTTGCCCCATATTCATAGTAAGGGCAATGAACCGGTCCTCTTCGACTTTTCCCTCTTGAGCGAGCAGGATATTAAATCCCATCATGGGGAGCCATTCGGGTATTTCAAGCTCTTTGAGGCCGATTTTTTTCCAGTCCGTAAACGAGCTGCTAAAAGTCATATGTTCGGCTTCACTCTGGAAAAAATTGTTCTGAAAACTTGCCGGTGGATACCTGAAAATCAGATCTTGTTCGTATTCGGCGGCTTTAATTATGGCATCCCGGAACTCTTTTTGTTGGGCACAATTTAATATCTCTTTCTCGAATCGGGCGGACACGTCCTTAATATCCGCCTTTTGATTGCCCGCGGCGGTAAGTGTGATAGTTGATAATAATAATACCGAGATAATGAATGCTTGTGAAATTTTCATGATAGTTTTTCTCCTAAAATCCGAATTGTAATTGTTGGTTGATACAGATTCTCTTCAGGAAACGACAAAAGCCGGAAAAGAGTTTGTTTCGGGTCTCGGAATCCCCTAAACAAAATTTCCTGACTATCTTCATCTTATTACCTGTGGTGGGGTATAATTACGCCATAGGATGAGAATACGGCATAAACGAGCGGGTTCCTGTTTTAGGAAGAAACTTTATTGTAACAGGAACCGACTATTATTAGTTGAGAGAAAAGTTCGCTCTCATTACCTCTGCAACGGCTCGACACTGAAATTGCCGGCGGCACACACCGATTTTTCTATATAGTTTACCCGAGAAAAGCAAATTCATTTTGCTCTTATGTTTCTTTAGCCGACGTCAAATCGCACGAATCTTGCTATCGTAGCCTGGCCGCCGGCTTGTTTGGCGGCTTCGGCAAGAACCTGTTCGACGGTTTTGCTGTCGTCTTTAACGAACGGCTGCTGCAGAAGACAGTTCTCGGCAAAGAATTTTTGTATTTTGCCCTCGACGATTTTATCGATGATGTTCGCCGGTTTGTTTTTCACCTGCTCGGCGAAAATTGCCTTCTCGCGTTCGATTATTTCGGGATCGATCTGGTCTTTATTAAGCGCAAGTGGTTTGGTTGCGGTAATATGCATTGCCAGGTCGGTGGCAGTGTTCTTAAGAACGTCCGCTTCGGCGGTTTTGTCGTCGGAAGTATCGATTTGAATCATTGTGCCGACTTTTTCGTTGAAGTGAATATAAGTGCTGATAAGTCCCGGCCCGTCGAGTTTGTACTTTGCGTAATCCCCAACCTGTGTTTTTTCGCCGGTCTTGCTTACCGTCTCGGTCAACAGGTCGTTAAATTTCTTCCCGTCGATGGTCGTCTCGAGGATATTTTCAGCGCCCTGGTTCTCAGGGCAGGCTAAGGCATATTCGGCTAAAGTTTTCGCCGCCGCTACGAAATCATCGCTTTTGGCTACGAAATCCGTTTCACAGCAAAGGGTGGCCATAGTCGAAGTTTTGCCGTCTTCGCTGCTTTTGGATACGACCAGCCCCTGAGATGTCTCGCGTTCCGCACGCTTGGCTAAAGTCGCAAGGCCTTTTTTCCTGAGTATATTCATGGCTTCATTAAACTCTCCGTCGGCTTCCTGAAGCGCCTTTTTGCAATCCATCATTCCCTGTCCGGACATTTTTCGTAGCTTCATGACCATAGCTGCTGAAATTTCCGCCATCTTAAAAACTCCTATTCTCTTATTGCTTAATTTATTATAAGGAAATTTCCCTAATTGGAATTTACTATTCTTCTTGCCGGCTCGCAGCCGGGCGGCCGATCCAATATAAGTAAAGACCGTCAATAGCGGCCGATCTTTTCTTACATTTAATTGGAATCCTTCTGTTCGGCCGGCTGGTTTTGCTGGACAGGCTCTGAGGTCTGCATCGGGCTTTGTTCGTCAATGGCCGGAGTTTCCGGTTTGTCCGCTTCGGCGCGGGCCAGAACCGTTCTTTTCGAGCGGACCCGCCTCGGTCGCTGTGCCGGTTCCTGGCGAGCCGTAACCATTGTTTTACCGATGGCCACTGCATCGGCTAACTCGTTGAGAATCAAATCAACTGCCCTGATGGAGTCGTCGTTGGCCGGTATGGCCACATCCACTGTGTCGGGATCCGAATCGGTATCGAGAATTCCTACAGTCACTATGCCGAGTTTCTTGGCTTCCCGAAGGGCGAGATATTCTTTTCTTGCATCAACCACAACAATCGCACCGGGTAAACGGGACATATTCCGAATCCCCTGGAGGTTGGACTTGATCTTTCTCATTTCGCGTTTGAGCCTTGATGCCTGTTTTTTACTCTCACTGTCCAGAGTCCCGTCTTCGGACATGGCTTCTAATTGTTCCAGCCGTTGGAGTCGGGACCTTATTGTCCTGAAATTCGTCAGCATACCGCCGAGCCACCGCTGAGAGACAAAGTGCATTCCGCACTTTTCCGCGACAACTTCGACTGCTTTTTGGGCCTGGCGCTTTGTGCCGACGAATACAACATCCTTGCCGGATGAAACAACATCGGCAAGGAGTTTCTTGGCCACGAGCATTCCTTCCAGGGTCTTTTTTACATTAATTATGTGAATAGTTCCGCGTTTCGCGTAAATGAACGGAGCCATCTTGGGATTCCATCGGCTCACAGCATGTCCAAAATGCACCCCTGCATTTATCAATTTCCGAGTTAACTCTTTAGCCACAAAAGTCTCCAACAAACTTACAACATTAAGGCTCATCATGCCCTGCACTAACGGACAAAAACAAGAAATTAATGTAAATTGCACAATATGTCAAGAATTTTTATGCCAAGATTTTTTACCGGACCGAGCTGTTTTTTTGCCGCGCCACGAATCGGCACTGAGGTCGTTAGAGTCTTAAAAACGGAAAAAGGCCCGATAAACAAGGCTTTAGTGGCCTTATATTGGGCCATTAACGAATATTGGTTGGTAAGGTGCGGCGGTATTTTCCTAATACCAGACCGTTATTAGAATATTAGGCTCTGTTTTTTTAGCCTGGATTTCACCTACAGTTACATTTGTTCGTTTAATTGATATATCCGGATTGTTCTTCAGCCAGTCGGTGATTTGCTCGTCAAGGAAGTTTATCGCTCCGGGATGTAGCTTTGTGAAGAAGGTCTTTATGCCGACGATTCTTTCTGTGGAACCAGTTGAGATTGCCTTTGCTGCCGGTTTTTGGACTACTTGTTTTGTCGGTTCGGTCTTGGTAATTTCCACCGGTCTGCTGCCGCCCAGATCCAGTGGTGAATGCGAAATTCCGGTTCCGCCGGCGTCGTCATCAAAGGGAATCGAGCCGGGATTATCATCCGACGAAAGTGGATTGTTGGGATTCTTGTTGCTGGAATTGAAGCTTTCGAAATTGTCCATAGATTTTCTCTCCGGAAAAGAATTTAGTTTAAGTTTTCAGTATCCGCATTATTGCCGGATAATATGAAAGTAACGGTATATTTTTACCGAGTATTTTTGTGTGTTTTAGAAGCAGCTAAGCTTCGGAATCAGCCTTGGTATTTCCGGTTGCTTCAACAGGCTCTTCTTTCGGTTGACTCGCTTCTGCCGCTGCCGCTTCTTCGGGATGGTTCTTGTCATCAACCTCTTCATTTTTCTGTTTGGCCTGCTCTATGGTTTGCCTGGCATTGGCAATCGCCTTGTCTGCGGCGGCTTTTGTCTGTTCGGCGGCTCTGGTTTTTTCATCGGCTTCAGCGGACTTTTTTTCCGCATCGGCCTTAATCTTTTCCGCTTCGTTTTGTGTCCGAAGGAGTTCTTCTTCGGCCTTTGCCGCTCTTTCATTGGCCTGTCTAACTGCTATTTGGGTATCGACTTTTTCAACTTCGGCCTCATGAAGTATCTTCTCGGCTTCCATTGTTTGTTGCCTTTGTGCCGTTTTTTGAGCATTTATTCCGAAAGGATCGGTAATTAGATCGGAGAGACCTTTTTCGGAGGGCGTCGCGTCGTGTTTTCTCTTGATCTCGGCCATTATTTCCTCGCGCGACCTGCCGTTGGTGGAAATAGTCGGAGTTAATATGAAAACAGTCTCTACCGCTCTCTGCTCTGTATCTTCACCGGAGAATAAAAAGCCTATAATAGGGATATCTTTCAATATTGGAACTCCCCGGGCAACGCCGAACTTTTCTGTTTTTCTTATTCCTCCTATGATGAGGCTCTCACCGGGTCGGATACGGTTTTCGTGGCTGTTGATTTGTTTTTTGGTCAGGATCGGGACCTGTTTGACACCGTCGGGGGTGTTCTTTGCGCCAAGCAGGATATTGGTTTGCAGACCGATTGTCCCGTCGGCATAGACGTAAGGAGTAACTTCGAGAGAATCAATAACATCTACGTATTCGGTTTCATTCTTTGGGATATATTCGCCGTTGGTGGGTATGTATGTTGTTACTTTCTGCAAAGGTACGTGCTGAGAGGATTCAACTATTGCTTTTTTGCCGTTGACGATTTCGAGCGTAGGATTCATAAGAATTTTCAGAAATCCTCTCGATTCAAGAAGGTCCACCAGAGCCGTAAATTCATGGGATGCGCTCGAGTATCCGATTTTAAGACCCATTCTCGCGCGGATTAGTTCCCTTAGAGAGGCCCCTGGAAAAGCGGCCAGATACTGATCATCCTCGATAAGCTGCTGGACATCATCTCCGAAAGCCGTTCCACCCGGCTTTAAGGCGACATTTTCCCCGAATAAGTTTTCGATGGCCATAGTTGTTTCACGGTCGAAGGTGAAATCCGCGTAAATCTCTGATATCAGGCAGTCAACCTTGACCTGAATCGGGGTGACATCTATCTGATTAAGGGTTTCAAGCACCGCTTCAGCATCCTCACGGGCGGGACATCTTACTATGAGCTGGTTGGTCGCCGGATTGCTGCTGACGTTGTAGTCCGGCAGTGTTTCATCTTTTCCTTTTTTATCGAAGAGCTTTGTGGCGAATTGTTCGTGGATTATCTTTTTTAGCTCATCTGATGATTGATACCTGCAGAAGTAAAATAATTTCCATTCAGATTTGCCGCCTACAACCTGCTCGATGATTCGGGGCGGGCTTTTGTAAACTTCCGGCATGGGAACGTTCGGTCCAGCGGCATCTTGAACTACAATCTGGAGTTTGTTGAGAGTTTCCGTAGCTTCGTCTTCAGTATTTGTCTGAGCCCAAAGCTGAGTGTACCCTCCGGCCCAAAAAATAACTGCAAAAACCGCGGCCCAAGTGAAAAAACTGCCGCGTTGTGTTTTTCGGCTGTTGCCTGTCATAATTTCACGACCAATCTGAAAAACCTACGCTCCACGGTGTGCCCATTTGTGCAAAATGTAGCTGCCATAAGTGTAGGCAGATTAACAAAAT
>JAFGBG010000051.1 GCA_016933295.1 Sedimentisphaerales bacterium
AGCCACTATCCGTTCTCTTAAATCTATTGATGTTGGTTTCATAGATTATATATCGGACTGGGCTATATATTTTCTTTAATTGCTCTAGCTTGGAGAAAAGATGATTGATGGATTTTTGGAGGCTCGTAGTATTGATTTTCACGAAAGTAGTATAAAAAATATTTTGTATTATTATAATCTGGTGAAACTGGTGATATTTACATATTTGGGAATTAAAAGGATTGATTGAGGGTAAAGTGTTAAAAAAGCAGTATTCGATTTTTTGATGGAAATTCAACAGCTTAATAAATTCTATTTTGCAGGGAGATGCACGATGAGAGTAATAACACGAATCATGCAATTTCAAACGCTCATAATGGTAGGCATCTTCGGCATTCTGCTTCAAAGCGGTAGTATAACTGCTGCCGCATCAATACGAGAGCGTATTTCCATCAATAATGATTGGCGCTTTACTCGGAACGATCCGGTTACTGAAACTGCCGGTACTGCAGGAGCAACGCACACTGAAAACCTGGATTATCCGGTTAATTTAAGCCGCCGTGGCCGCGGTGGTCGCGGCGCAACAACACCGGTAGCCGAAGTTGAACCGACATCCGGCATAGCCGCTTTTATACTTCCCACCGGCAACGATTTCATCGCCGATCCGGCCGAACGCTATGAACGCCCCGGCGGAAACTTCGGCGGAAATGTTCCATACGTCAGTCCGACCTTTAACGATACCGACTGGCAAAAACTCGACCTCCCCCATGACTTTGCCATCGAAGGCCCGTTCAGTACCTCAGGCGGTGGGGGGATGGGGCGTTTACCTTCTGCCGGTGTCGCATGGTATCGTAAACATCTTGTTATTCCCACATCTGATGCCGGCAAGCAAATCTACCTCGATATCGACGGCTCTATGTCTTACACCACTGTCTGGTGTAATGGGAGGATAGTCGGGGGCTGGCCTTACGGCTACACTTCCTGGCGGGTCGACCTGACTCCTTATGTAAAGTTCGGTGGTGACAATGTTCTGGCAATCCGCCTTAATAATCCGCCCAACTCATCGCGCTGGTATCCTGGTGGCGGCATCTACCGTAATGTGTGGCTTGTTAAGATCGCCCCTGTTCATGTCGGACATTGGGGAACTTTTGTAACAACGCGGGAAGTTTCAAAAGCCTCGGCCCTGATCGATCTGGAAGTTACTATCGACAACGACTCGAAGGATGACGCTTCGGTTACAGTGGCTACGGAAATATTCGCCTTGAATGCAGAGGGTACCAAACACGGTGATTCGGTCGCAACTTTTGAACCGGTGAAAACACAGGTAGCAGCGGGAGAAAACGCCAGGGTAAAAACCTCCATTTCCCTCGAAAAACCTCGTCTGTGGGGGCCGCCGCCATCACAGACTCCCAGCCTCTACGTGGCGGTGACAACCTTGACGCAGGATAGTAAACCAATCGATCAATACGAAACCACCTTTGGTATCCGCGATGTACGGTTCGATCCTGATACTGGTATCTACGTAAATGGAGAGCATATAAAGATAAAAGGCGTCAACCAGCATCACGATCTGGGCGCCTTGGGTGCGGCATTCAACTATCGCGCGGCACAGCGGCAGTTGGAGAAGCTCCGGGAGATCGGATGCAACGCCATTCGTACGGCCCATAATCCGCCCGCTCTCGAGTTACTCGAGTTGACGAATCGAATGGGATTTTTGGTTATGGACGAAGCCTTCGATGTCTGGATTCGGCAAAAAACTCCGTTCGATTATCATCTGCTCTTTCCACAATGGCACGAACAGGATCTCCGTGCTCTCGTCCGCCGGGACAGGAACCATCCCTCGGTCATTATGTGGAGCTTCGGCAACGAGGTCAGCGAGCAGTACACGGGTCAGGAGGGGGCCGAATTGGCGAAGCGGCTGCATGACATAGTCAAGCAAGAGGATTCTACTCGTCCGACAACAACTGCAATGAACTATGCCAAGCCTGGCATGCCTCTGCCGGACGTCCCGGATGTCATCAGCCTGAACTACCAGGGCGAAGGAATCCGCCAGGGGCCGGAATTCGAGGGGACCAATCGTATCCGTACGGCTCCCCAATACCCTGCTTTTCATGAGCAATTCCCCGAAAAAGTTGTTCTTAGCAGCGAAACCGCATCCGCGTTCAGCAGCCGCGGAATCTACCTTTTCCCCGTAGTGCAAAAAATTAGTGACATTGTGCGGGACGGCAGGGGCGGTGACTCGAAGCTTCGCCATGTGAGCGCTTACGAACTCCATGCCGTTGACTTTGGTTCATCCGCGGATAAGGTATTCGGCTCCCTCGAAAGGCATCCTTATGTGGCCGGCGAGTTTGTATGGAGCGGATGGGATTACCTCGGAGAGCCGACACCGTATGATACATCACGCAGTTCATACTGTGGTATAATAGACCTGGCAGGATTCAGGAAGGACCGATTCTACCTTTACCAATCGCACTGGCGGCCGGATTTTCCGATGGCGCATATTTTGCCGCATTGGAGCTGGCCGGAACGCGTCGGACAAATTACGCCGGTACACGTCTTTACTTCCGGAAATGAGGCGGAATTATTCTTAAACGGCAAATCCCTCGGCAAAAAGGCTAAAGGCCGGTACGAATACCGCCTCCGATGGGACGATGTCGTTTATGAACCAGGCGAGCTCAAAGTTATAGCTTATAAAGACGGCAGGGAATGGGCCACCGATATCATGCGTACTGCCGGTGAAGCTTCCAAAATGGATATTAAGCCCGATCGCATAACCATAAGCGCCGACGGCCGCGATTTGTCATTTATTACTCTAACGGTTCAGGACGGCAACGGAATAATGGTACCCAGGGCCGACAATCTAATCCGTTTTTCCGTCAGCGGCCCCGGCGAAATTGTCGCGACCGACAACGGTGATCCCACTGATTTCACCATATTTTCATCTCCTAACCGCAAGGTCTTCAACGGCCTTGCACTGGTAATAATTAAGGCCAAGCGCAACCAATCCGGCTCGGTTGTTATCGCCGCCGAATCCGACGGATTACCCCGTGCCACATGCACTATTTTGACAAAATAGGTATGAAAAATCTTACATGATGATTTTAAGTAGATAAAGCGAATGGCTTTTCTCTATTGCAGTAAAAACTACTAATTGAAATAGATAGTGTACGCACAAAATGACGAATTTATTGTACAAAAAGAAGTTTCACTTGACGCTTCTTTTTCAGATAATATATAGGTAGGCTTCATATATAGACAAAAGAGAATTTAGCAAGAAAATATCTTGTAAAAGTGTCAGTGTTTACTTCAGAGGCAGGGAAATTAGGAGGAAAATTTAACTGTTTATCGAGAACATTGTTTGTAAATAAGGCAGACAGTGTGAGATTTCGTTTTTTACCATATGTATTATTGTATTATTTCGTGATTGGAAAATGTTTTTTAAAGGGAAGATATGAAAATTATAAATACGTTGAATAACTACGGAGAGACACAGGTAAGGTCAGGGAAGAATGTATTACTACGTTTATGGCTTGTGGTGATGGTTGTTTGCTGCGGACTCAGTCTTACGACGGCGAAGGCATCCTATCCGATCTTACAACTGGATATCGGCCAGGGACATAATCCCGCCGAGATTCAGGAGGGCTTTACTGCGTTTACCATAAATGACAGCGGCATAGTCATCGACGGTATCAAGACTGAGGTCGAATCCATGACCGCTGGAGAGGCTATCCAGGTGCGCTGGCGCTGGGGGCCGACCAGTGTGCCGTATGAGCAGCTCTATCGAGATTTTATCTTTACCGTCAATGGCGGTATAAGAATCACGTTTTCGGGGCTGGAGCCCAACGAAACGTACGAAATCACTATATGGTCCGTTGATCCCGTAGGCAGTTCAGGCCGTAAGTACGTTGACTGGTTGGCCAATGGTACCTATTGTCTTAGTACAGACTGGACGGGTGGAAGTACCACTATTGAGGCTGAAGATTCCTTTGCGTTCTCAGGAAATGCAACCGCCGACGGCACCGGCATGATCGTTCTGGAAGCCACACCTAATCCATTGAGCGACAGTCAAACCCAGTACTACGCCTTTGTGAACGCTATTATGGTTTCCACGTTGACTCCTTTTAATGTAGCTCGGCGTCCTGTACCGGAGGATGGAACTATTATTGCAACCAACGAACTTGAGCTTCAGTGGACTCCGGGATATACTTCCGTCTCTGCCAACGTTTACGTAGGCGAGGATTTTGATGATGTCAATAACGCGACAACATCAAATACGGATATTTTCCGTGGTAACACAGTCGGAGTATCATTCCCTATAGGATCTACCGGTAATCCTTACCCGGATGGTCTTACCGAAGCAACAACGTATTACTGGCGGATCGATGAGGTTGAAGAAGATGGTATGGCAAACAAAGGCAGTGTCTGGAGCTTTACAGTTGCTCCGAAGACTGCCTTTACCCCTTTTCCCGTAGATGGGTCGTTGTTTGTCGATCCCAATATTACCCTTCGATGGTCTCCGGGTGCGGGTTCGATTGAACATCGAGTGTTTTTCGGTTCCAATCTCCAGAATGTCCAGGCCGGTACCGGCGGATCCGACAAAGGTACTGTGGCAGAACCGAGCTTTACTCCGGGTATTCTGGAACGGAATAAGACCTATTATTGGCGGGTTGACGAATCCGACGGCACTAACACATATTCAGGCGATATTTGGAGCTTTACGACCTCTTTGCCGAACATGGGCACAATCACAATGGACTTCTGGGAAAACGTCGAAGGTGATCACCAGTTGTTCAATTTGCTGGATGACCCGCGATATCCGGACAGCCCTACTCGCAGCGAGGCGTTGAGCGAATTCGGAACCGTGGATGGCGTAGGCGACGGCTATGGCGCACAAATCTATGGCTGGCTCTATTGCCCGGTAACCGGGGATTACACGTTTTGGCTCTCCTGTGCCGGCCAGGGCGAGTTATGGCTGAGTACAGATGACGATCCGGACAACATCGTGCTCCTTGCTTCTGAGGCTAACTGGGGCGCCTATAATAGCTTCACTATCAAAACCGATCCGGTTTCCCTTGTTGCCGGTGAGAAATACTATATCATGACCAGATGGAAGGACTTCGGCTCCTGGGACCACTGCCAGGTAGCGTGGATCGGGCCGGGCATTCCCGAACAGGAGATTATCCAGGGAAATTATCTTTCACCGTTTGAGCCGGTAAGTGCCTATGGTCCGACTCCGGGCAACGGCAGTGTTGATGTGGTTATTGATTCTGCATTGAGCTGGAAGTCCGGCAATTTTAAAGCATCATCGGATGTGTATTTTGGTACAGATTTTAATGATGTTAACAACGTCGATGCATCTAATCTTGCAAGCTATCCGAACGTCATTTATGCTAATGTCGATGTCTCTTCTTATAATCCGGGACTGATGGATTTCAATACAACCTACTTCTGGAAAGTGAATGAGGTTAACAACACTCAACCGGATATGCTTTGGAAAGGTAAAGTCTGGAGCTTTACGACAGGAAATTATCTTGTTATAGACGATTTCGAGGCCTACAATGACCTTAATGAAGATCTGGAAGGTAGTAAGAGGATATATTTGACCTGGTCCGACGGATATAGTAATCCCACGGTCAACGGCGCTACGATTGGTTATCCTGCTCCTGATTTTGCAAACGGAGAACATTTTGTCGAGACTGATATTTTCCACGGCGGCAGCCAGTCAGGTCCGTTGATATATGACAACACTACTGCAAGCTACTCAGAGGTTTCTTTGGGCACGAATCAGATGGCGATCGGTTCGGACTGGTCCCGGAAAGGTATCGATACTCTTAGTATCTGGTTCTACGGCGATCCGAATAATACCGGAACCGAGCAGTTGTACATCAAGCTTAATGATGCCAAGCTGTCAATAAGTAGCGTAAATCTGACATTGACGGTATGGCAATATGCAAATATAAGCCTGGCGGACTTTGGTATTGATCTGACGAATGTCACACAGTTGGCCGTTGGTCTGGAAAGAACCGGTGCAAGCGGAAGTGAGGGCATTTTGTTCATGGATGATATCAGGTTATATAGCTCTTTATATAGCACTGCTCCGGTTCCGAAGATTGTCTATGTGGATGCAACAGATGGCCAGGCAGGTAACACCATCCTGGCTACTGGCGAAGTTTTGATAGCCGGTGATCCGGGCACCACAGGCAGCGGCGCCGATGGTCTTTGGCGCAAACGAGGTTTCGGAAATGGCACCATATTCGAGTCGGGTGGCGACTGGGGTGGCAACAATACTGAAGATTGTCCACGCCTGATGACGTCTGTCGAGGTTCTGGAAGGCAATTACCATGTGTACGCTTACATGTGGAATGATAATGCTCCATGGTGTATGGGCGCTTCGTTGGAGGACAGTGAGGGGCAATTACCTGTATATCGCTGCGCTGATCCCAATGGAATAGCTACCCTGGCTGTTGAGGAAGACTTTGAGGTGCCTGTTCCGATTGTGGTTGATGACGCCGGCCGTACGATGTGGCAGGTGTACCTCGGCACTACTGATAATACAACCACGATCACCGTTTATATCGACGACGACGCCAACCGCCCGGGTGTGAGTGGTAACGGTAATGATCGTACCTGGTACGACGGTATTGGATTCAAGGCCGTGCTTCCAGAAGAATAACTTTAAGGTGCGTTCTGAGCTTTTAATAGACGGTCCTGTTTTGACAATTAGAATGGCACTGCTGAAAGCTGGTTCTGCTGAAGGGATTTGGATTGAAGTGGAATACGGAACTAATAGATCCAGTTTGTAATTGGTCTGGAAAAAACCGTGGCAGATGGAAACAGGGATGTATAGTCGGAACAATAAACGTTATCCTGAGTACATATATAAAGTTGTATTATAACCATTATATGACTTAAAACAAAAAATAGAAATAGACGAGATTTTATATTTTTTGGGGGCTATATTGACTGAACTAAATAGCCCCTTTTGCTATTATTTACAATTTGGCAGGATATTTCACTGAATGACAGCCATAATTTTTTGATGGAGGCCATATATAGTCTATTTCCCTTGACTTTAAGCCAGGAAATCTGGTATAAATACGATAATGGGTAACTGTATACACATGGGCGACAATTGATTTATTTTTGTTTTTAGCATGTGTAACTTGTCCGTGATATTTTTTATTAAAAGATTTTACGGAATAATAAACTCAGACCTCTGGAGCCGTATGCTCCGGAATTTTTGATTTTTACCTTTCAATAACCAACGTGTTTTTGAAGGAAGGAGGTAACCGTCAAATAAAGAAACATTATCCTGGGCAGATATATGTTTAAACGGAGTAGAGGTAAAAATCTTTATCGTTCATTTCTATATTTTTAATTGTGTTTAAGGAGGTTTATGATGTGCAAAAAAGTATTATTTGTTTTATTAATGTGTGTTTGTATGGTGTCGCTGGCTCGGGCAGACTTTGTTATCACCAAT
>JAFGBG010000052.1 GCA_016933295.1 Sedimentisphaerales bacterium
CCTCGCAAAAGCCGCAGATTATCCTTCGCGACGGCATTTTTTGCCCGGGTGGATTGTGACTGAAACTGCGGCACAACCACAGCCGCCATTATCCCCAAAATGGCAACCACGATTATTAATTCAGCGACTGAGAACCCCTTTTTCATTATTCTTGGTAGCCGAAACATGTTTTTTTCATGCGAACAGCGCATTCTTTATCCACCCGCCTTTACGGCATAAACTTATATCGACCTATATAAACCGCCACTTGAACTAACTAAAACACCAAAAAACAGACGTTTCAAGCCGCTGAGGCGGTTTTTTAGCCAATTTTATATGAAAAAACGCCGGAGCCGAACAGATCGATAATCAACACAGGCGTATGCGGCGGAATAATCCGGGCTGCTAAATCCGGCGTTTTTTGCGATAAAGACGCTCGTCGCCCCGACCAACCAGGCAATTTTTGCCGCAGCACTCTGGAATGGAGACGCAGTAACAAAATGCTTGACAAAGAACAGGCTCTGAAGATAGACTTGCCCAGCAGAAAATGAACTGTTTCGCGGGCGTAATTCAGTGGTAGAATGTCAGCTTCCCAAGCTGGACGTCGGCGGTTCGAATCCGCTCGCCCGCTTTTGAGCTGCTTTTTATCACTTTTTGCCGCTTTCTATATGTCATCGAATACTTCGTGGCAAGATTATATTTACGCCTTTGTCTCCATCTATCCGTAATTGTATAGAGTGCCAGCCGCTGGTAAAATTAGGATAAACATCCCGATATTTTCTGCCGGAAAAATTGGAATTTTTACTTGTTGAAATCGGAAAATTAGCGATTAATTTGCTTGCAATAACGGTTTATTCGGTTTAAAGTAACCGCCGGTTTGAATCCGGGGCGGTTAGCTCAGTTGGCTAGAGCGCCTGCTCGACACGCAGGAGGTCGTTGGTTCAAGTCCAATACCGCCCATTTTCCCCTGTTCTCAAACGATAAAAACAGGGCTTATTTCTTCAAGCCGGCAAAATCTGGTTTTATGATTAAGACGGCCGATTAACTCACTCAATGACTTACCTTTTCAGCACATATTTAAGAAAAACATAAAAATAAGGAAACGAATAACCACTTCATCGCATCTTATATACGTAAGAGGATGAACTGCGGTAAAAAACATCTGCCCTGACAAGCAGTTAATACCGTCACTTATAATTATAACCAGGAAAGGATAAAACAGGCTTACTCAGGCTTAATATAAAAAGAGGAATTTCTGAAAAATAACACAAAAAGTATAAAACCGTAACAAGCCGGTAACATTTGGGCTGTAAATTGCCGTGGTCGAAAACAAAAGCTGAATAAACGAATAAATAATATGAAATTATTATTATTGTCATACGTCATTATAAATAGACTATGAAGTTATGACATATTTTAATTGTATTTAGCCGGGATATGGAGGCGAATTCGAAATACTTATATATTACCCCTTGTGGACGTCACAGGCTATGTAGCATCCCATCGAACTGTTCGCCGAATCCTGCCGGAATTCTCGTTCCAGGTATGAAAATCCCGTTAGAGAGGACAAAAAATGAAGAAAATAATTCTATTGAGTATCATATTGACCTTAAGCACGCAATCTCCGGCACTTACGGTAACTCGACTGGTTCCGAATGAGTATACGACTATCCAGGCGGCAATAGACGACTGCAATGACGGCGATACCGTAATTGTCAGCCCCGGCACCTATCTTGAGAAGATAAACTTCAACGGCAGAAACATAACTCTGACCGGTACTGATCCCGACGATCCTAAAATCGTCGCTACTACGACCATTAAATCACCATCGCCTCCATCGCCACAAAAATCGAATAACACCAGAGGAGGACAAACAATCGAAATCATGGATAGCGTCGTAACGTTCGAAAATGGTGAAACCTCGGAAGCCGTATTGACCGGCTTTACTATCAAAGATGGGTATGGGACCTTTCTACCCGTGGAATTTGTTGGTAGAGATACTATAACCGGAGGGGGGATTTTGTGCTTTAATTCATCTCCTACCATCGAAAAGAATGTAATTATAAACAACAATAACGAAATTGCCGTGCAGTTACTCAATATAGAAGGCTGGGGAGCCGGAATTGGCTGCTTCCTCTCAGGCGCGACAATTACCCATAATATTATTATGGACAATTCCGCGACTCTCGGCGGCGGAATACTGGCAATACTTGGTGACGCCAAAATCACGAATAATTTAATATACAATAATTCGGCAACGGCGGGCGGCGGAATTCTGCTGCTTGACGGCAGCTTACTCAACAATACCATAGTAAATAACAACGCTTACGACAGCGGCGCAAATGTTTATTTCGTCTCTTATCAGGAGTTTGGTCCCTGTACGGCACTAAGCAACATAATCAGCTACCCTCACGGCAGCGGAAATATATTCAGGGAAGGTTCGATACCCGAAGATAGAATAGAATTTAATAATATATGGGACGGCGGCGGAAATATATTTATGCCGGCCATTAAAACAAAAGATGACCTTGGCAATATTTACATGGATCCTATGTTTGTTAATCTACAGGCTAATGATTTTCGATTGCAAACGGATTCGCCCTGCATAAACGCCGGTGACCCGAATTACATCATTGAGCCGGCCGAGAAGGATATGTACGGAAACAACCGTTTTATTCACGGGCGGATTGATATGGGAGCCGCCGAATTTGATGGTAACCTCAGACCCGTCGCGTTTGCCGGTGATGATCAGTCACTTAAAGAGCTGCCCGAGTTTGTCATACTTGACGCAAGCCGCTCGTACGACCCCGATGGTAATCAGAATTTGACTTATCACTGGTCTCAGGTTTCTGGAATATCCGTTACAATAAAAGACGCCAACACCCCCGTAGCAACATTCTCACCGACTGAATATGGAGCTTATACATTCGAAGTGGTGATTAGCGACGGCCGGTTTGAAAGTCTGCCGGACAGCGTTTGTATTGTTATAGATAACGGATATATCCCTGTTGCAGATGCCGGACTACCGGTGGTTTATACAGACGGTGATGCCGTCACTTTGGATGGGACAAAATCCTATGATCCGGATAATTCCGGCGAGCTTTTGTATATATGGGAGCAGATTTCCGGCCCACCCGTTGTGATTACAGATTCAAACACACCTACACCGGAAATCAGCGGCATTGTCCAGACTGATGCGCTTCAAATTTGTGAGTTCCAACTTCTCGTTTATGACGGTCAGTATGTGAGCCTGCCGGATATCGCGGAAGTCAGAATCTTCCCGTTTTTCAGTGGAATTTCATATCGACTGGAAAACAACTCTTTCGATCCCAACAAGCCGACGTTCATTTATTTCGGCGGTGGAGACTGCATTAATGGAAGCGGGTCTTGGAACGACAATGAATGGGAAGATGTGGTTAATGTTTTAAGCTTTTCTTATCAACCTGATCCCTCGGATACGGGGCGAACCTATTACAGATACGGCGATATGATTATTCAGTACCTTTCCAAGGTAGCACCGAATTATAATCAAAAGATTCAGACTTCGGGGCACAGTACCGGCGGCCAGCCTGCGATAGATGTCGCACTTCGCATGAACCTGACCTACAAAGATGCCAGATATAATGTAAACAGGGTAACACTGCTGGATGGTCGTTGCAGAGATTACTCCGAGAGTATTTTGAACTTAATAAACAGCGCAGTCGATGGTGAACAATGCTGGATGGATACATACGAAGGGACCGGACCATTTTTTTATCCGAGCATTTTGAATGTCCAGGTCGCCCTCAACAATCATGGCTATCCCCCGACATGGTACAAGGACTCTCTTACTAATCCAGGGATGAATGAATTTAACGGTGGTCTTGTCGCCGGTGCTTACTGGTCGGTTGTCGGCCCGGGTAAGAATCTTCAGTTGGCAAGAACCCCGCTATATGAAGTTTATAAATTCCACTGGGAAGGGACTCTCACCGGTGAAATGCAATTCTTCGATGAGATGAATTTTCCCGCCAGGCTGCCCAAACCTGTCACTTTATTAAGTCCTGTCGATATCGGAGACCCGAATGGAGTGGTTTTAACATGCCAGGAAAGTGAAAATGCCGCCGGGTATCAACTCCTGATAGGAGAAAATCCCAATCGCGTAATGGATTTCGTTATTATCTCCGATACTCCGACACCGCCCAGTGAAGTTATAACAACATTGCCGTTTGAAAAATCATGGTGGACAGTTAGAGCATATGACCAGTATGGTTCGACGATTTATGCCGATCCGAAACCTATCTATGCTCTTAATCTGACCCTTCCGGTTGAGAATAAGACAACAGGGCAAAAATACGCTTTCATTCAGGATGCCATAGACCAGGCCGATCCCGGTGATGAAATAATCGCGCAACAAGGAACTTACCATGAGAGTATTGATTTCAAAGGTAAAAACCTGACGGTCAGATCGATAAATCCGGACGAACCAACCGTTATAAAAGCCACAGTCATCGACGGCGGCCGCAAGAACTCGTCGGTCACCTTTTCCGGCGGGGAAGACTCTAACTGCATACTCTCTGGTTTCACTATTTCCGGAGGCCGCAACGGCATTTATTGCTACGGCGCCTCTCCGATTATTACAAACTGCTTAATCAAAGAAAACAATGAAGCCGGCATATTTTTATACGGCGGAAGCAACCCAAATATTTCCTGCTGCAATATCACCGCCAATGCCGGCTCCGGAATCAATCTGCCCGTTCTTATATTCGGACGCAGAATGGAATACAACTATCCTGAAATCTCAAACTGCATTATCGCCGCAAACGGCCTGTATGGTATCACCGAAGGACTGCCGACAATTACAAACTGTACGATTTGCGATAATATCGAAGGAGGCATATCTAATTCGTCAGCAACTCTCACAAATTCCATCGTTTACTTTAACGGCGATGGTTCCG
>JAFGBG010000053.1 GCA_016933295.1 Sedimentisphaerales bacterium
GAAAAGAAACAAAAGTTTCGCGTCAGGCAATATACGCGTTGTCAGCTTTGCGGAAGATCAAAGGCTGTTTATCGCAAATTCAAGATATGTCGAATTTGTTTCAGGGTATTGGCTAATGAAGGAAAAATACCCGGAGTTAAAAAGGCAAGCTGGTAAAACTTTTTATAGATTGTAATTTAATAGAAACGATTTACGTAATACGAATAATCGAGAAATAAAATATGAGTTTGAGTGATCCAATAGCTGATATGTTGACGAGAATACGCAACGCGGCTCGAGTGAATAAAAGCGAAGTTGTGGTTAAGGCTTCACATATTTGCGAAGGCATAGCTGCTGTTCTTAGAGATGAAGGTTATATTGTGGGTTTTGACCGAATAGATGACGGTAAGCAGGGAATATTGAGAATTACATTAAAATACGACCTTGAGGGCCGTCCTATTATTAATGAGTTGATAAGAACAAGTAAGCCCGGGCGAAGAATTTACGCGTCTGTTGACAAGCTGCCGCGTGTTTTAGCCGGTATGGGCATTGCAATTGTATCTACTAGTAAAGGCGTAATGAGTGATAAAAGTTGCCGCGAAGCCAACGTTGGCGGCGAAATACTTTGTACGGTAAGCTGATGAGTCGCATTGGAAATAAAATTATTGAAATACCACCAGGTGTGAAAGTCGAACAGAAAGGTCTGTCTATAAAAGTATCGGGGCCGCTCGGCAATCTTGAAATGGATTCTAATCCACGGATAAAAGTTAAAATCGACGAGGCCGAGAAAAAAATATCTGTTGAAAATGATCGTCCCCAGAATCGGCAGAACAGACAGCTCCACGGGACGATGCGTGCCCTGATATCAAATATGGTGACCGGCGTAAGCAAAGGTTTTGAAAAGAAAATGGAAATTTTCGGGACCGGTTATAATGTAAAGGACCAGGGTGGCAAGCTGGTTTTTCAGGTTGGCTATTGCCATCCTGTAGAGCGAGTTATACCTAACGGCGTTACAGTGAAAATCGATGTTGCTGCAACCAGAGGTAATGACGTGCCCGCCAAATTCACGCTTTCGTCTATAGATAAATCAATATTAGGGCAGTTTGCCGCAGATATAAGAAAAATAAGGCCGCCGGAACCTTATAAAGGCAAAGGGATACGTTATGCCGATGAGCAGATAAGACGCAAAGTCGGTAAAGCGTTCGCTTCCGGGGGAGCATAATATGAAGACAGATAGATGTAAAAAAGCAGCTATAAGGCGTAAATATCATGTGAGAAAGAAGGTCCTTGGGACTGCCGACAGGCCGAGACTATCGGTATTTCGTTCCAACCGGCATATTTATGCCCAGATAATAGACGATACCGCCGGAGCGACGCTTGTCTCGGCGAGCACTAAAACAAAGGCCTTACAAGGTCAGTTGGCTAATTCCGGCAACAGGAAAGCCGCCGAAGCGATAGGCGAAGCTGTTGCCAAACAAGCTCTTGGTGTTGGTATCAAGTGCGTTTGTTTCGATAGAAATCAATATAAATATCATGGCAGAGTGAGAACTCTTGCTGAAGCGGCCAGAAAAGCCGGGCTTGTATTTTAACCGGAAGTGGCATAAGGTTTGGAGAAAAAATTGGCAATAGAACCCGTTAAATTGTCTGATCATGAAGAAAAGCCGCTGGAAGATACCGTTGTTAAGGTATATCGGTGTTCCAAAGTGGTCAAAGGTGGCCGTAGATTTAGTTTCGCCGCATTAGTTGTAGTCGGTGACCGATCAGGTACCGTAGGGGTTGGTTATGGCAAGGCTAATGAAGTTCCTCAGGCAGTCGAAAAAGGCGTCAAAGATGCTAAAAAGAGTTTAAACAGAATAGCCTTGTCTGAGAGGACGATTCCACATCAGGTAGAAGGCAGGTATAGAGCCACAAAGATAACATTGGTACCAGCCAGTCCGGGTACCGGTGTAATCGCCGGCTCAAGTGCTCGTGCTGTTCTCGAATATGCCGGTGTGCAAGACGTTCTCACAAAGGTGTACGGCAGTACTTCTGCCAAGAATGTTGTTAAAGCTACACTGGATGGTTTGCTGAAATTACGCAATAAAGAAACAGTTGAATCTCTTCGTGGAGTGGCGATTAAAACTTGATAATTGCCTGAAAAACGATTGGGTGAGTTTAATGTTGAATCATGAAATAACATCTGTTGTGGGTAAACATACAAAGCGTCGTCGTCTCGGAAGAGGCACGGGCAGCGGACATGGTAAGACTTGTGGTCGGGGTCATAAGGGCAGTGGGAGCAGGGCCGGTTCAACGGCAGTTTCCTTATCCGAAGGCGGACAAATGCCCCTCTTTCGCCGTGTGCCGAAGCGAGGCTTTAATAATTATAAATTTGCTCAGCGTTGTGAAATCGTCAATATTTGTCAGTTGGAAAGATTTGAGGATGGAGCCGTTGTTGAGCCGGAGCAGTTATCTGCTGCCGGACTAATTGCTAAAAACACAAGCAGGGTTAAAATTCTCGGTAAGGGGAATCTTACAAAAAAGCTTCAGGTGACTGCTCACAGATTCAGCAAAAGCGCCGAGCAGAAAATTATAGCTTCCGGCGGTAAAGCGAATCTTGCCACGCTTCACAAATAATGTGTGGAGAATTATGGGCCACTTAGTATGAGAGACAGAATATGCTTGGCACAGTAATTAACATATTCAGGATTCGGGATCTTCGCAACAAAATCATTTTTACTGTTGCGTTGTTGGTAATATACAGGGTTGGTTTTCACATCCCTGTGCCCGGTTTTAATAGGGAGGCATTATTAGATCCGACGACACAATCTGATTCTCCCCTTCAAAGAGCTGCCGAATATATGCAGATGTTCACGGGAGGAACATTAAGTAAGAGCAGCTTGTTCGGGCTGGGTATAATGCCGTATATTACCGCCTCGATTATTCTTATGCTTTTGGGCGAAGTTATCCCTGCTTTAAAGAAGTTGCGTCAGGAAGGACAGACAGGCCATAAAAAGATCCAAGAATACACACGGTACTTAACTGTATTGATATGTGTAATTCAATCCCTTATGTTTATGAAGTGGCTGGGAGGAAAAAGATTAACTTACGAAGGTATGTACTACGAAGCTCTCATAATGGGCGTTGTTAGTATGACTGCCGGGACGATTTTCCTGATGTGGCTTGGTGAGCAGATAGATGAATACGGCATAGGCAACGGGATTAGTCTGATTATTATGGCCGGTATAATTTCGCGGATGCCTGCAACAGTTATGAGAGTTTGGGAAAACACGGACCTGTCTCTGACTGCAGAAGCCGGTAGCTACGGTCCGACAAAAATATTGTTTCTAATAGCGGCATTTGTCTTTGTTGTTGCCGGGGCGATTCTGATAACCCAGGGCCAGCGGCGAATTCCTATTCAACAGGCTAAGCAGGTGCGTGGTCGCAGAATGACTGTCGGAGGCAGGAGCTATTTGCCGTTGCGGGTGAACCATGCCGGCGTCATGCCCATTATTTTCGCATCGAGTTTTATGATGTTTCCGCCGATTATTATTGGTCAGTTGGCTATGAGATTCCCGCGATCCGGCTGGCTTGCTACTTTATACGGTGCTTTCAGTTATAGTGCTTTCACATATAATGTCCTGTATATGTTATTAATATTTTTATTCGCTTATTTTTGGGTTACGGTACAGTTTCAGCCAAAGGAGCTGGCTAAGAACCTGCGTGATTCGGGAAGTTTTATCCCCGGTCTTCGGCCCGGTCGAAGAACTGCAGAATACCTGGAAACAGTCATGGCGAGAATAACTTATTTTGGGGCCGCGTTCCTTTCTTTGATTGCCGTTATACCGGTCGTTACCTCCGCAGCTTTGGGTATCGAACAGGGGGTAACTATGTATCTTGGCGGCACCGGTTTATTAATCGTTGTAAGTGTCTCACTTGATCTGGTTCAGAAGATTGAAGCCAACCTCTTAATGCGAAGTTATGACGGTTTCAGCGGTGCAGGCAGGATAAAAGGAGCGTATTCATGAGGATAGTCTTATTAGGTGCGCCTGGTTCGGGAAAAGGAACACAGTGTAAACAGATCGTAGGTCGCTACAGCCTGCTCCATTTATCCAGCGGTGACATTTTACGGCGGGAAAGAGCTTCCGGCAGTGAATTGGGAAAAGAAGCCCAGAGTTATATGGATTCTGGGGCGCTTGTGCCGGATGAGATCATAATTAAAATGATGGCTAAAGCGATTGAAAAAGCGCCCGATTCAGGTTTTGTCCTGGATGGTTTTCCAAGGACCGTCAATCAGGCTGAGGAACTTGATAAGACTCTGGCTAATGATGGCCGGTCAATCGATATCGTTTTAAATCTTGAAGTGGAAGACGGCATTATAGAAGATCGTATTACCGGAAGAAGAAGCTGTCCTCAGTGTGGCGCAGTTTATCATATTAGAAATCTAAAGCCGAAAAGAGAAGGTATATGTGACAACGATGGTACCGAGCTTGTTCAGAGGCCTGATGATACTCCAGAAGTTGTTGCTAATCGTCTCGAAACTTACCATCGGCAAACAGAGCCGCTGGTGGATTATTATAAAAACAACAGTACTTTTTTTGATATCGATGCTAACAAAAGCGCCGACGATGTAAAAGATATTCTTTTTGATAAGTTGGATGCTTTGGTTGCAACGTGAAGCGCTAATTGTGATTAAATCACAGGCTATGAATTACGAGATACGAAATTAAATGGCTATAACGCTTCGCAGTCGAAGAGAAATTGAATTAATGCGTAA
>JAFGBG010000054.1 GCA_016933295.1 Sedimentisphaerales bacterium
CTCCTGGAATATTTTTTCTTGAACTCTTCGATATGCCGGTTCAGACGCTGCCGGTCCGGATCGCAAAAGGCGACGATATTAACGCCATCGATATTCTGGAAATCCGGGGTATGTTGACCGCCGCGGACACCCATACCGATAATGGCGACGCGAATCTCATTATTGGCGGAGTATGCCGGACTAACGTTCAAGCTCGATAAACCCAGATATGCTCCCGCTGTTGTAGTCAGGCTGCGTTTAATGAATTGACGACGATTGATTTTTTTCATCGCATAGCCCTTTCGTGATATTGAGGCAAAAATGCCGCTTTTTTTATGAAAATAATTGCCGCCGATCAAGACAGTCCGGCAAAAGTTCCCCGATATACTAAACCCAAAACCATCACAATTCAACCGTCTTTTACTCGGTTATTGTTCCTATTTTGACCGTAGAGACACAGAAAGCGGTATGAAATGAAAAAATCCGGCAAAAGCATGTAAGTTGCCGGTATTTGAAGGGCTTATCTAATACAACCACACGATTAGCATTTTATATGTCATAGATAACTTTTTGATTAATAAGGACCTAAATCCGAAATCCTAATAACGAAATCCTAAACAAATCCTAATCACCAAAATATAAATGTTAAAAACCTGCGAATTGACTGTTTTGAGCCTTTGAAAATTCAAATTTCGAATTTGTTTCGAATTTAGGATTTAGTACTTCGGATTTAAATATATTTATTTTCAAAAGATAAATAGCGCTGCAGTACTAAATATATAGCGTGTTATTGTATCAATCGATAACACGCCAGAGAGGCGGATTCAGTTCCGGGACCTGCCATTTACTGTTGCAGCGATGGCATCGAGCCATATCCGGCCTCCTCAGCTTGCCGCAGTTTTGACAGGTTACTAAAGTTATCTTCGGCCTTGTCAGTCTGTAGGTGATATATGCCGCCAATCCGAAAGCAATTGTCCCGATAATCCAGAATAGTCTTGCCTCTTTCGAAAGACCAATTGTTGTGGCATCCTTACTAATCCGCCGGGCAAGAAATATTGCCAATACAATCGATGGTAGTATCAGCAGCAGAGCGTCAATAAATCTCTCGGCATAATGCCCTTCTATATCTCTGCCTTTCATTGCAATAAAAGAATTCGGCAGGATGAACAACGCCCTGTGGCCCGAACCGGCCTCGAAACTATAGGCAGTAAAATAAGAGAGAATGGATAATATCGGAGGGTGGAGATTTTCCAAGAGATATTTGCCTATAGTTATTGTTGATGACCATGGAAAATTAAAATAAACCGCCTCGCCGGATTGGGAATATCTCTGACGACCTCGGTCGTCGTACCCTTTGAGATTCGTATATTCTGTTCTTATTTGTTTTCCGTTTTCATCGAAAACGGAAAGGACCAGGGCGGTTCCTTCTCTATTAACACCGGAGACGAACATGCCTTTGTATTTATGGTCTGTACTCAAAAACAATGGTAAAACACTATAGGCTAACAAATCTTTCTGTCTTACTAATTTTGTCGAAGGGAAATATGTTTGTGGTGCAGGCAAACGACCTGCTGTGCCCTCAAATTCAAGCGTTTCCGTATTCAGCAGGTCAATCCGTCCTGTTGCATCAAGAACAAACAAATACTTCGACTGGCTGAATATTTCATTCGTTGCGATTGGCTCGGGTTGGCCGTATGTTTGTTGTCCTTTATTTGTGTCCTTATCCGATGGTCTGACTTCGGGGCCATTCCAGGCAAGGGCATATGATGAGTTTGCCTTGTATAATATACTACCAATTGCAACGGGCTTATGAAAATCGTTTTTTTGTAATTGAGGGCCTTTGGTGATAGATTCATTGCGAAAATCTATATTGAAAAAACGCCGCAACTGATGGTCGTATAATATTAACCGGCTCATGTTAATCCACATTCTAATAACAACTGGAGAATTAAACCTTCCAAGTTTTTTATCGGGAATATCCGAGACTCCTTCGGGACCGACATAAAGCTGTATCTCCTTTGGGGCAGACTTTTCCCCGTTTATGATTTCAACTTTTCTGTAGCGGCAAAAAATTTGTCCAATTTTTCTGTCATAATATATCGATTCCCAGAAGTTGGAGCGGTCTTCAGTATGCAACCAGTAAATATTCGATTTGCGTCCACCCGGCATTCTGCTAATAAAATATTCTATTATACCAGGACTATACAGGGTATTCTCCTGGCGGTTACTTGCTCTTATATAAGAATGAATTTCCACATTCGGATCATTTTCTATGTCCTCCGGAACAAATCCGGAAGGTTCCAAAACAATATTTCTGGCATCATAAGGCAATATGCCTACAAGGATATTATTACATATAAAGCGAGACCAGAACAAGGGAAGTGACAACAGTATCAGGACAATCAATCCGGTTGTTATGACTTTTAATGGATAATTGGCCGAAGTTCTCATAATTTCGTTCCTAAAGAGCCGTTGAAGTAAATTTTTGCCGGACACGTATAAGGGATGCGATAATAAACAAAATCAAAATTGCCGAGATACTTAATCCGGGTCCTTTGACAATAACAAGCTGAACAAGGACACATGCCAAAGCAAGGCCGCTCAGGGATGGAAAAAATCTGCCCGGAGTCCAGCCACAGAGCAATCCGATACAATAGCAGGCGATGCTAATCAAAATAAAGAAAGCAGATATATCGAAAAGCACATCTTCATAAATTGGTATCGGAGGTGCGAGAAGATTGTATAAAACGAAGGTCGTTATAATCAAAGGAACGTAAAAAGTTAAAATAGCCAGGATCCCCGCAATAATCCTGGCTGTCAATATTTGATCTCTTGTGACCGGCAAGGTAGATAGAAAAGCGGAGATTCTTCGGTTTTTATCCGTGTACATCTGCGATATCCCTAAACTGGTGAATCCAATCGTCAACAAAGACATTACCGAAAAGAATACAACAATTAACATCGGTACCATCTCTGAATAAAAGTTATATGCAATTGAAATTGATACCATGATAAACAAGGCGGATAGCATCAACGCTGCGATAAAATAGTGGAGATGATCGTATATTTCTCTTTTTATTAGTATAAGCATTTTAAGCATTTTGTATCTCCTCTACTCCGGCAAAAACCGGTTTTCGAACGGGATTGGTACATTCGATAAAAATGTCCTCAAGACTCATCGGGATTTCCGTGCAGCTCGAAGGTTTGAAAGTTTCCAGGATTGTTTGTTTTTGATTATTCCAGTTGGCAACGGTCAGGACCATCTCGCGTCCATCTGTTTGCTGGTTGATAATCTCAGTGATATATAAAGACTCCGGCGTTTTTTCCGGGAAAATGATTCTCAATTTTATTACACGTTTTTTAAGCTCCTCTAAGGGACAATCCACGACAAGTTTGCCGGCGGCCATTATGCCTATTCTTTCCGCGATACGCTCGACGTCACTGAGGATGTGGGAGCAAAATAGTATCGTTCGGCCCTGCTTCTGGATAATCTCGGCTGCAAGCTCAAGAAACTGTCGGCGCGAGACCGTATCCAGTCCGAGTGTGGGATCGTCAAGAATAAGAAGCTCCGGCTCCGTTGCCATAGCCAGTGAAAGGTTCAGTTGCGCCCGCATACCCATAGACAAATCCTTTACTTTGCGATCCAGAGGGAGGTGGAAGGTTTCTATCAGATGTTCGAAAAAATCATTATCCCATTTTAAAGAAATATCTTTGCAAAGTTTGATTATCTTATCGACTTTGTAATTTTGAATCAGGTTGTGCCCTTCTGCGACACATCCTATTCGGCCGCGAATTTCCGCCGGCAGGCTTGAAGAATCATCGCCTAAAAGAAAAGTTTGTCCCCTTGTCGGAAAATCCAGCCCGAGAAGAATTCGGATGATAGTTGTCTTGCCGGCTCCGTTGCGGCCAAGAAGACCATATACGCAGCCTTGCGATACCTTGAGATTTATGCCGTCCAGGACGCAACGGCCATCGAAGTATTTAACAAGATTTTCTATTTTGATGACGCTTTCATCCATTCTGTTTCTCCTTCTTGCCGGTCAGGTTGAATTTCTCAACTGCTTTCTCGAACCATTGCGACAGGGTGCTTCGGTCTATCTGCATGTGATAAGCATCGATTGCGATTCGCTCCAGTTCCTCACTAATGAGTTTTTCTTTCACCGCCCTGCTTAAATTACTGTCCATGTTTGCGACAAAAGCGCCGGAGCCGGGTCTTGTGACAATAATGCCTTCCTGTTCCAGTTGGCGATATGCCTTGGCGATTGTGTTTGGATTGATTGCAAGTTGCCGGGAAAGTTCGCGTACCGTCGGCAATTTTTCATCTTTTATTAGTCTGCCCAGGGCAATATCACGCTTAACCTGATCCATAAGCTGCTGGTAAACAGGCCTGTTGGAACTATTTTCGATTTTGAACTGCATAAATTTAACCGCCTATTTGTACTATTTCAACTATTACAAATATAACATTATTTATTTTTGTGTCAATCACTTTTTCAAAAAAAATTAATTTTCTTGAATTTTTGCCGGTACCGTGTAAGATAGTTATTTAACAATTGAATAAAAAATACACAATATTGCGATGGGAAGGGCAAATCTGAAAACCAGTTCATTTGTTAATTAGAGATTGCTAAGAAGGCATTATTTTCGGCTAATTAATTAATCAACCAATTCGCTAATCCAATATTCACGCAAAAAAGCCGTAACTGCCTCTCCGACAAAAAGTTAGGCCTACTGTATATGACGTACGAAAAATTAAGGCTATTTGAAAAAACGAACCCAATTTTAATAGGTGATGGCAGGTAACGGATAGGGTGTAGTTTTTTAAGTGCTTACTATTAAGTTAGTTATGCCAATAATAACCAGAAGTGCTTCTATGTGCCTATGTGCCTTTGAACCTTTGTGCCTTACAAATCCAAATAGATTTGGAAGGCAGTTGAAAAAACAAAGCCAATTTTGCCACCCGCCCATCTCGGGAAACACATAAGGCAAACTTTGGCGAAGGAAATCTTTGTTTTCAGTACTGAAAACAAAGTTCCGGCAAAAATTGATTTATTTATCAATACTATACAAGTATGATTTGGCCGGATATATTTTGTAACTATTGCCGGAGGAGTTTTTGACGGCATTCCTTAAGGGCGTGCTAAATAAACTCAGTTTCCCGTAGGAAGTAGTGAGAAAATGAGAAACAAAGAAGGAGAAGTCGTAAAATGAAAAAAGTGATTATTGTATTTATATCGTCACTGCTTTTAAGCAATGTTTCAGGGGGCCAAAGTCGGCTGGATTACCCAATCATGGCCGTGCCTTTCTCCCAGGTACGGATTGAGGATAATTTCTGGTTGAAGCGGCTTGAGACGAACTGGAAAGTATCACTTCCTCATGTTTTCAATCAGTGCGAAAAAACAGGTCGGATTCAAAACTTCGCAGTAGCCGGAAATATAAAGGAAGGCAAGTTTGAAGGGACATATTTTAATGATTCGGACGTTTATAAAATTATCGAAGGAGCAGCGTATTCGTTGGCGCTCTTCGATGATCCAGCATTGGAAAAATATGTGGATGATGTAATTACGAAGATCGCGGCCGCCCAGGAGGAAGACGGGTACTTATACACCTCACGGACTATTATGAGTCCTGACAACATGCCGCCTGGAGGAAAGGAACGCTGGTCCAACATTTCCGGGGGCCATGAATTGTATTGTGTCGGTCATATGTATGAAGCGGCAGTGGCTTATTTTCAAGCGACGGGTAAACGCAGCCTTCTCGATGTGGCTGTTAAGAACGCCGATTTGATTTGTGAAGTTTTCGGGCCGGGTAAGAGACGCGAACCACCGGGACATCAGGAAATTGAAATCGGCCTGGTTAAGCTTTATCGCCAGACAGGTAATGAGAAGTATTTACAGGCGGCTAAATTTTTCCTGGATGAACGGGGGCGGCCTGACGGACATGGATTATATGGCCCTTATAGTCAGGATCATATGCCTGTTGTTGAGCAAAACGAGGCGGTAGGACATTCGGTACGAGCGGCGTATATGTACACTTCGATGGCGGATGTAGCGGCACTTACCGGACAAGACGATTATACCAAGGCACTAAATAGCATATGGGAAAATGTGGCAGGTAAAAAGCTGTATATCACCGGCGGGATCGGAGCACAGGGCGGTGGAGAGGGCTTCGGCGGTAATTACGAGCTGCCGAACATAAAGGCGTATTGCGAGACATGTGCAGCGATTGCAAATGCGTTCTGGAACCATCGGATGTTCCTTTTAACCGGTGAAAGCAAATACATAGATGTCCTGGAACGGGTAATTTACAACGGATTTCTTTCGGGAGTATCAATGAAAGGGGATAAATTCTTTTATCCGAATCCCCTCGAGTCTTTCCATGGTACGTCACGTTCGCCCTGGTTCGGCTGTGCGTGTTGCCCATCCAATGTCGTCCGTTTTGTACCGTCGATTCCGGGTTATGCTTATGCGCAGGAAGGAGACAGCCTTTATATCAACTTGTTTATTGCCGGCAGTGCCGACGTTAAAATGAAAAATCAAACCGTACGAATAGTGCAACAAACAAATTACCCCTGGGAGGGTATGGTTAAAATCAGTATAAGTCCGGAAGAAAATGGGGCGGAATTTACACTTAAAATCAGAATCCCAGCTTGGGCGAGAAATGAGCCGGTAGCGAGTGATTTATATCGATACATGAAACAGAACGATGAAAAAGTAGTTCTTCAAGTCAACGGCAAACCGGCGGTTTTTGAAACGGACAAAGGTTATGCCGCCATCAGGCGTTACTGGAAAAAAGGAGATGTACTAGAATTATTTTTACCTATGGAGACAAGGCGTGTTCTTGCGAATGAAAAGGTGCTGAACAACATTGGCAGGGTGGCGATAGAACGCGGACCAATAGTATATTGTGCTGAGGGAGTTGATAATCCCTCCGGACAGGTGTTGGATTTTATCTTGCCGGATGAGGAACAAATCATATCCGAATATCGTGACGATTTGCTGGGCGGAGTCGTAACATTGCGAGCTAAAGCTCATAAGGTCAAGCGTCGCGTCGATGGTTCATTGGAAATGCAGGACGGTTCTGAAGAATTGATGATGATTCCATATTATGCGTGGTGTCATCGAGGCCAAACGCCTATGGCTGTCTGGCTGGCGAGAACTATCAAGGCGGCAAAACCGTTACCTGCGGCGACGATTGCCTATACCAGCGAGGTAAAAGTGTCACGGGGTGGTGATATACGTGCGTTGACCGATCAACTCGAGCCGCGAAGCTCCATCGATCACTCCAATCCTTTTTTTCACTGGTGGCCGCAGAAAGGTACCCTCGAATGGGTGGAGTATCACTTCAAAAATCCTCAAGAAGTATCTGAAACAGCGGTTTACTGGTTCGACGATACTGGAATCGGCGAATGTCGGTTGCCGTCATCATGGCGGATTTTATACAAGTCTGGCGAAGAATGGAAACCTGTAGAAAATATTGAATCTTATTTGATAGAAAAAGATGTGTATAATAAAGTATGTTTCAAAAAAATAACAACGAACGCTTTGCGGCTGGAAGTTCAACTGCCGGAAGAATTCTCCGCCGGTATTCATGAATGGCAAGTTAAATAGCGATGAAAGGGTAAGAAATGAGATGTGCAAATATGAAATGGGTGGTTTTATTAGTTATAGGGGCAATAACAATGGCAGGCTTCGGACAGACTGCTAAGGATTACGAGCTTTTATCGCCGAATAAGGACATCAAAGTCATAATTTCCATCGCAGATAAGATATCCTATTCTGTTTCTTATAAGTCGCAAACGCTTCTGGAACAATCACCTATTTCGCTGACGATAAAAGAAAATGGAGCATTGGGACAGAATCCGAAGGTCGAAAAAGTCGAAAATCGTATTGGAAACGAAATTCTGCACCCGGTTGTGAGAGAAAAATCCGCCGATATTACGGATCATTTTAACGAGATATCGTTCGAGTTCGCCGGCGGTTACGGGCTTGATTTCAGAGCTTACGATGATGGAGCCGCGTACAGGTGGAGAACAAATTTTGACGGAACGATCCATGTAGTTTCCGAGCAGGCTTCGTTTTGTTTTTCCGAGGACCACAACATCTATTTTCCGATGGAGGAAAGTTTCCTGACGCATTCGGAGAGGCTATACGAGTATATTCCAATCAGCAGTATAAGAACCGATAAAATGTCATGCCTGCCGGCTTTGGTGGATTTTAAAGGGGGGCCGAAGATAGCTATTACTGAGTCGGACCTCGAAGATTACCCCGGCATGTACCTGACGGGAACCAGCGGCAAAAACCTGCTGGGTAAATTTCCGGCGGTTGCGGCGAGAGAAAGACAGGTAAGAGATCGAACGGTCGAAGTAACCGAGCGAGCGGATTATATCGCCCAGACGCAGGGGCGGCGAACCTTTCCCTGGCGGATTCTTGTAATAGCGGCTCAAGACAAGGAGCTGATAGAGAATCAAATGGTTTATAAATTAGCCAAGCCGTGCCGGATTGAGGATACGAGCTGGATAAGGCCCGGAAAAGTGGCCTGGGACTGGTGGAACGCGAACAATATTTACGGAGTGGATTTTCGTGCCGGAATTAATACGGACACGTACAAATATTATATCGATTTCGCGAGCAAATACGGGATTGAGTACGTGATACTGGATGAAGGATGGTCCAGGCCGGCGAATATTTTCTCGATTAATCCGGACATCGATATTGAAGAGCTTTTAGAGCACGCCCGGCAAAAAAATGTCGGGATTATTTTATGGGTGGTCTGGAAGGCACTTGACGACCGCTTGCAGGAGGCGCTCGATCAGTTCGAAAAATGGGGCGTCAAGGGAATCAAGGTCGATTTTATGCAGCGTGACGATCAGTGGATGGTAAATTATTACTGGCGTGTGGCGCAAGAGGCGGCCAAAAGAAAACTGCTCGTCGATTTTCATGGTGCATATAAACCGGCAGGCCTGCGCCGGACCTATCCGAACGTGCTGACGCGCGAGGGTGTCAGGGGACTTGAGCATGTAAAGTGGAGCAATTATCCGACGCCTGAGCATAACGTGACGCTGCCGTTTACCCGGATGCTGGCCGGGCCGATGGACTATACGCCGGGCGCAATGAATAATGCGCAGGAAAAGAATTTCCAGTTTATTTTCGATAGACCGATGAGCATGGGAACACGATGTCACCAGTTGGCGATGTATGTTGTGTTTGAAAGCCCGCTTCAGATGTTGTGCGACAGCCCTTCGCATTATCTGCGCGAGCCGGAATGTATGGAATTTCTCTCGAAGGTTCCGTCGGTCTGGGACAGGACCATAGCACTGGAAGCGAAAGTCGGTGATTATGTTTTAGTGGCCAGAAAAAACGGAGCCGAATGGTATGTCGGGGCGATGACCGACTGGACGAAACGTGATATGACGGCGGATTTTTCTTTTCTCGATGCAGGAGTTTACACGATAGAAATCTATCAGGACGGCATCAACGCAGACCGTTACGGTAGCGACTACAAGAAAATCGTACAGAAGATATCGAACGGTGATAAATTACAAATCAACCTGGCGCCGGGCGGAGGCTGGGCGGCGAGAATTTACAAAGATTGATATTCGGATGATGGAATTACCGGAATTACATACGATAAAAAAGAACGCCTGAGGGAAAACATATGAAAGCTTTATTTATTTGTGTCTTGCCGTTGCTGCTCGTTTCTGTGGTTTCGGCCGCTGATACTTTCGATATTTACGTTCTCGACACCGAGGGGGGCAAGGCGGTTATTTTAACCACGCCGCAAGGCCAAACGATGCTGATCGATGCCGGCTATCCAACACGTAACGACAGGGACACGAACCGGATTGTCGAGGCGGCTCAGGCACTGAAGATAAAGGAATTCGATTATATTGTCGCCACCCACTACGACGCCGACCACGCCGGCAATGTCCCCAACCTTGCGGCTCGCATACCGGCGAAAGTTTACATCGATCACGGCGAGGTCCTGCCTGGTGCAAACGAACGTGACAAGAAGAATTTCTACGAGCCTTATATTAATTTCGTCGCCGACAAGAAACGCATGAAAGTAAAACCAGGTGACGAAATTCCGATGAAGGATTTGAAAATAATGGTTGTTTCCTCCGGCGGCAAGGCGATAACCGAACCTTTGCCCGGCGCGGGCCAGCCCAACGAACTTTTTGCCGATACGACCCGTCCGGATATTACCGATGTTTATGACAATGCCGGTTCCGTCGGTCTGTTGTTCGAGTTCGGCAGTTTTCGCATGCTCGATCTGGCGGACCAGCTACAGCCGGGAGAATACGATTTGGTCTATCCCAACAATCTCATAGGGAAAGTGGACCTGTTCATGGTAAGTCACCATGGTTTCAAGGTCTCCAACTCGAAAATTCTGATTCATACTATTCGCCCGAAAGTCGCCGTTATGAACAACGGCCCGCGCAAGGGCGGCGAAGCGGAAGTATTCGATGTCCTGACAAGCTCTCCAGGATTCGAAGACCTCTGGCAGCTGCATTATGCCGAAAGAGCCGGCAAAGAAAAGAACCGCCCCGAACAATTTATCGCCAATATCGAATCGCCGTGCCAGGCAAAGATGATCAAAATTTCCGCCCAACGCGACGGCGCATTCACCGTTACAAACACGCGTAACGATTTCTCGAAAACCTATAAGCCGTAACAGTAACGACAGGAAATGAAAACTAAAAACTTAAAACGAAAAACGCAAAACCATGGAAGTCATCTCATGAGATTGCGGCCTTTCCTACTCCGGCAACGGCCTTCACCGTGGCGAGTGGCCAATCCCATGGGATTCCGAAGTTTTTACTTTTCACTTTTAACTTTTTTACAGTTTGCTCGTTTGTTTTGTTTTTACTGAAGACATACAGTCTCACCCATTAGATCCGAAAGGAGCAAAAAATGAGTTTTCTTTTGTCACAACGTTTTGCATCCTCCTGGTTTGCTTTTATCCTTGTTGCCCTTCTCACGGGATTTTTGCCCGTACATGCCCAGCCCTCGGGCGGCCCTTATGGCCCGATTTGGCAGGCCTATGAGGTACCTAAAGCCGCCCACATATACTACGTTACACCTGACGGCAAGGCCGATGCCTCGGGAACGGCCCTGGATCAGCCCACCACACTGGATGCGGCTATCTCGCGGGCCGTAACCGGCGACGCGATCATACTCCGTGGCGGCATCTACCGCACCGGCGGCCTGAAGCTGAACCAGGGAATTATCCTACAACCGTACGAAGATGAACACCCTGTGCTCAAAGGTACCCGCGTGGCAACCGAATGGGAGGTCCTCGGCAACAACGTCTGGCGGACGTCATGGAAGACACTCTTCCCGGCGAGACCTCTCGGCTGGTGGCGGCCCAACCGTAGCACGCCGATTCACCGCTTCAATAACGACATGGTCTTCGTCGACGGCGAAATGCTGAGCTCTGCAGGCTCGGAGGACGAACTCGATCCACATTCGTACTTCATCGATTACGAGAAGGGTCAGGTCTATATCGGGATTGATCCCACGAATCGGCTCGTCGAGATCACCGCTTTCGACGGCGCCATCGTCCGCACGACCAAACCCGTCCACGGCAAGACAAACGACCGCAAGGGCCCGGTAATCCGAGGGATCACCTTCACCCAGTATGCCTGGCGGGCCATTGAGATCGAGGGCAAGCGGAGCTTCGGCCCAACGGAGGAGCCGACCGACGA
>JAFGBG010000055.1 GCA_016933295.1 Sedimentisphaerales bacterium
ATGGCAATACCCATCATCGGGCCGCCGAGAATCACCCTTGCGGATTTTTTTGTCACTCCTCCGCAAAATTCTATAAGCTCCTCGACAGATGTTCCAATGGGAACATAGTAATTTCCCGGTCCGGCGATTGCTTCGCCGGTAACGGTAACGACCCTGTGTGTAAGCGGCAAACCTGTAATAACAGCTTCGGCGATAGCCGCGCAGGTAGCGACATTCAGCACCAGAACACCTATCATCGGCGGAATTCCACCGGTAGGAACATTCTTTTTCAGAATAGACCTGATTAGCTGCCGTTCTCCACCCTGAGGATATTTCGTCTTGACAGGAACAATCTTAACACCGTTGCCGGCACCGGCTTTTTCCAGGGCGTTATATATCGCTTCTATTGCTTCAGGCTTATTGTCTTCTATTCCGATAAACACCTCAGAGCAGCCTGAAGCCTTCTGCGCGAGTCTTATACCGGCGACAATCTGCTCAGTCCACTCCAGCATAATACGATAATCGCAGGTGATATACGGCTCGCATTCGCAACCGTTGACTATCATCGTTTTCTTAGGCAATCGCGGATTCGGCTCGATTTTGACTCTCGTGGGAAAACCGGCCCCGCCCATGCCGACGATACCGGCTTCCCGAACAGCTTCACATATCCTTTCGACCGAATATTTATTGATATCGAAACCTTCCTTAATGCTAAAATATGAACGTTTGGTCGGATTATCGGCGTATGCCTCTATGATAATCGCCGGGCTTCGTCCTATGACGGCATGAGACCGGAGTCCTATTTCAACTACCTTGCCGTTTATCGGAGAATGAACCGGGGCCGAGACAAAAGCCTCACAATCGCCTATTTTCTGTCCGGCCTGCACCATATTCGCCTTTCTGACTAACGGCCTGCAAACTGCACCGATATGCTGGCTAAGCAAAACGGCAACCTGCTTGACTGCCGGACCGGATTGTATGGGACTTCCGGATGTCAAATCCTTCTTTTCGGGCGGGTGTATACCACCGGGAAAACTTAATCGTCCTTTCGTCGCAATATTCATATAAGGAAAGCTCTAAAAATTATTACCAAGCCTTTTTACAATTACTCTCATTAAGACCACACAAACACAAGTTATCAGCAATGCTAAAAGAAAACAGATGAATGTTTTCACAGCTTGTATATGACCGGGAATTCCGTTTTGCGCAGAATGCAGGATGTTCCAGTCTGCCGCGGCAAAAAAACGGTCCAAAACTACAAGGGAAACAATAAAAACAAGCAGCGGCAATAAAAAAGCCACGATAACCTTACGCAAAACCGAAGGGCATGTAGAATGTCCCAATTGCCGGTAAACCTGCTGGCAATCGTGCTTATGATAGCAATCCTTACAAAATTCCTGTTGAACCATATAACTTCCGTATGCAAAAATGCATTTTATAATAAAAAGTATAAGTTTTTTAAATAGAAATTTTCAAAAAGAGGCATATATTTTTTCGCCAATAAACAGCCGTGCATAAATAAAACAATTCGGGCAGGTTTAATTCTACACTGGTGGATTCAACTTATCGATATGAATCATAAACGGAAAGGCCCGATCACAACAGAGATCGGGCTTTTCTCCAGAATCATCTTTTCGCATGGGAATAGACAAACCGAAAAAACTAAGACTTATCCTGCATCTTTAAATCCGGCAATATTTCACTGAAATACCCCGCTATGTTCACAATTATTTATCACTCCCTTCCGGCAAGCCTTGCCTTTCTACTATCTTCAGTGGCACTATGCTTACATTTAGGACATCGATCCTCTAAATCACCACGAACAGAACCTTTTATAAATACCTCGCCGCACTCGGGATTCTCGCATTTCACCGCCTGCAAAACAGTGTCTTTGCCGCACTCGTTACAGGTCAATGCCGGAGTAGTTATAGCCGGAGGTCTCATGCGTTCCCTAACCTGCTTTTCATACTCTTTCAGTTTCATCTCATGTGCAGAATTGCATGACGGATTACTGCATTTTACCCAGGTCATCTTACTATCTGAAATCCCCCCCCCTCCGGAAGAAAATATATAACTATATGCTACTACACCGAAAGTTAAAAAGCCTACCACGATAATAATAATGTACACGGTATTCTTGTTCATGTCCAAATCTCCACACAAAAAATCACAGTTCGATTAGGAAACTACATTGCCAATTTATTATTTTATAGGTTATTTGTCAAATATGGTTTATTCAATTTCCATAAGCTAAATTCCGGTCATCATGCCGGAAGCTCCGGAAGGCATCTGCAAAATTCTTGCCGGTTCTTCCGGAAAACCGGTACGAGCCGAAAGATAGGCCGATTCCATCACTGCCATATTTTTAAGATTTTCTCGTGTCGTGCTGCATGGTTTGTTATTATCCGGCGATAATATACTAAGTGCAAAATTCTTCGATAGTTCCGTCATGCAACCTACCAAGTCATCATCATACTCGATCTGCTCACAAATTTCACCAAGACCATCGCTGATAGTTAATTGGGATTGGTTCACCGTCAAAATTTTATCTTTTCCATAAATTTGCAAAATTTCCCTCCTCGGTCCAATTCCACTGCGGCGTGATGCCACAAGATTACCGATGAAAGAGTCCGTAAATTTCATAGTCACAACAACGGTATCTTCCGCAAGATACAACCTCTGCTGCTTATCCTGAGCGCGATTGGTTTGCAATGAATAAACCTGCTGCGGCACACTGAAATTCCATAATATCTGATCGATTATTCGATAACAGTTATATAAAAGAACTCCCCCGCCGGCGAGCTTCGGATCGTTCTGCCAGGCCGGATAACCGTCATCTCCGAAACTACAAAATACATTCAAAAGAAAAATCTGCTCAATTACCCCCTGTTGAAGAAACCGTCGTAAATCCAGAAAGCTCTGAGCATATCGTGCCGGATTAGCAACGACAAATTGTACTCCCACATCTTCGCTGAGACGCACCATCTCGGCCGCCTCTTCAAAATTTCTCGCCGCCGGAGCAAGTTTGAGTATATTGAAATTCTTTTTTATCGCCATCCGGAGATGCTCGTCACAACTATGCATACCTGCAGCGACCAGTAAAGCCCTGTTTTCCCGGCTCAGACTCGAATCCATTGCTGTTATCAACTGCCGGTAATCATCATAAGCCGCGCAATGAAACTCCTCCGCAATTTTTCCGGCCAGATTTGTATCCGTATCGGCGACCGCCGTTATCTCAAAATAACCGGACGCATTAGCCGCTTCAAGCAAAAAACGTCCAAATCCACTCAGACCAAGAACTACGGTTTTTAATTTGTCTTCCATATTATTATGCTTACACCAACCCCCTTAAATTGTCCATTATCTATTAGATACACCGGTTATTCTACCCCTCTTCGGCAAAAAAGAAACTTTTTAAAAACATTTTCAACCGAATTCGGATTACAGGCCGATTCTCATAAAACTTTAAACTTCCACCTATCTTTAATCTCGCATTAAACAAGCGTCTTTGAAGGACAAAAAATTTCGCTTAGTTGTTCTCATGTTTGTACTTATGTTCTCAACTTTATTCTTTAAGGCCCCCAAATATCCTGCAAATTTGATAACAATGGCAATATTCACACTGGAAATCATCAAATCCCGCAAAATATAGAATCTGCCGAACTGTAATTCCCAACCGCAATTTAGGCGTCTTGCCTTCAGAATAAATCAATATTATCACAGATTTCAACCTTATTTTTCGAGGGGCTTATGAAACGGATTATTATTATAATTTTTATTTTGCACTTTTGTGAACACTGACAGTATAATGTCATGCAGTTTGGAGTAATCTTTGGCCTCTGAGGAATATTCCATTTACAAAATTGAGAGGCATAATTAATGGCCTATTTACGGCCAAAGGAGCACAGTTGTGAGTACAGGTACAGTAAAATGGTTTAACGGGAAAAAAGGCTTTGGATTTATAACGCCCGATGGCGGAAGTGAAGATTTGTTTGTTCATCACTCCGAAATTAAAACTAACGGCTATGCCACTCTTGAAGAAGGCCAGAGAGTGGAATTCGAGATCGGACAGGGCAAAAAAGGTCCCTGTGCGACAAACGTAATTCCCGGCTAATACAAAGCATCAAGCCGAAAAACCTACGGGCTCCGGTCAACCGGAGCCCGATTGATTTTTAACATTTAACGCTCCGATCAGCTCTTCTATTCACCTCATGAGTAAATAAGCTTTGAGACGGTTGACGTATCGAAGGGTATTGTCGCTTTTTTCGGTGAAATACAAACACTGAAAAAGTCTCAGGCCATTGAAAGACACGAACGAGAAATCACGTAGCATAAGAATCTTAAAGTCTAATTTATTTGTTCTGATTTGCCTTTCGAATGAATCGAAAAAAGTTTGTCTGTATATATTCTCCGAACCGTGCCCGAGGGTGTATCTTCCTCTGTAGTTTTCAATACCAAACGAACATCACGCTTTACTAAAGAACTTCCATTTCTTCTCCGGCATTAGTCAACTTCGGGCTTTAACAAGCAATGAATCCGGCAAGAATCTGTACAACCAAATATAACAGGGACCTATACTTGTCACGACAAATATAGGTCCCAATACTATACAAACCGTTCACATTAACAGCACAACTAAACGTCAATTATATATAAAAAAAGGTTTGTTTCCTCACGATTGCAGTGATATTTCATATAAAAGAATATCGTCAAGGAACAAAATTCCTTCGATTCCAGTGCCACGGTTTTTTGCAAACCAATCACAAGCAAAGCCTATCGTGTTTCGGATTCCATTGCACTGCATTGAGCTAACAAGGCATTGGATCCGTCATAAATTATCATCGCGACCTCAACTGTGCCGGATTCCACTTCAATCCAAATTTCTTCTGCCGAACCAGCCATCAGCAGTGCCATTCTAATTACCAAAACAAGACCATCTGTTATAAAGCTCAGAATACGCCTGAAAGTTATTCTTCAGAAAGCACGGCCTTGTATCCAATACCGTCGTACCAGGTACGAGCATTACCGCTCATGTGTGCAGCTTCGTCGTCAATATATATGGTAATGTTTGATGTATTGCCTGTAATGCCGAGGTTTGCCTGCCACAGTGTTCGGTTGCCCTCGACCAACATCGGCACAGGCTCCCCAAAGTCTTCCGCTACGGCCAAAGTTGCACCACTATTGGGATCGTTGGCGACAAAAAGCGGCAAATCATCCCCGCTATCCGTTAACGAAGCCCGAATTCGCCATCCGCTACCATCGTCCCAGAAGTAGGCATACACTTCATAGCTACCTTCCGGCACGTTCACAGATGTCATCAATCGCGGACAATCTTCTGTGTTCACTGTATCGCCATATTGACCACCGGCCTCAAATACAGTTCCACTATTTGCAAAAACCCTGCCGCGCCAAAGATTGTCACTGCCGCTGTCAGAATCTACTGATGTTAAAACTTCTCCAGTAGCCAACATAGTATTACCACCGCCTGTTGCATCCACATAGACTATCATCGGAACCGTAGTTGTGCTATACAAAGAATTATATAACCTGATATCATCCATGAACAAAATACCTTCGCTTCCGGCACCGTTTTTGTCCAGGCCGATTGCAAGATGCGTAACATTCGTCAGATTAATACCAAAGTCCGCCAAGGGTATATATGCGTTTTGCCAGGCAGCCACTGTCAGATCTACGCTAGTTATCGGCAGCTTGAAATCATTCAGCTTGACGTACAACTGCTCGGTCCCGGTATTATTCGGATCGCCGTAGAACCAAATACTCAAAGTATCGATACCTTTCTGGGTCCAGTCCGAACCAATCGTCATCTGACTCGTGCTCAATGAAACTTCTGCGTAGCTCGCAGTGGTAATGTTATATACCAATGGGCCGGACTGGCTGCCGCCACGAACGATATTAGTCTCAACGAAACTTTCACCATTGACTAAATCAGGAGCCGGATAACCAATCGTACCGCCGTTGACGGTGGGATTATCATATCCGTCTGACCATGTTAAATATATCCTGTTAGAACCTTCCTCGTTTTCATTAAGGTCGTTGTAGGTCTCGAAGTCGTCAATAATGAGATACGCACTGGTGGTGAAGCTCATGATATCGCCTTTCCAGACCATGGACTCTGCCGTATTGACATCGTCAATGCGCCAGTAGTACACGGTGTTGGGATCCAGTACTCCCGGAGCCAGCATGCCTTCCGTTACCGTGAATGCGTTGACATCCGGGTAGCTGGCCAGATTGTCCTGAGTGACCTCGTTGACGTCATTGAAATCAGCTCCCACATACACGTTGTGCTTCTCGGCATAAATACCGCTGGTCCAGGTAAAGATGGGACTCATGGATAAACCGGTGCCTCCATTGCCGGGATAGGCATTGTAAGAGATGGTGGGCATGAAGGCCGAGAGGAAACTGCCATTGATAACCTGTTGACCACGAATTCCGGGTCCTTCCCAGGCAGCACGACAGTGATCCCAAGAACCAAAGTCCTTCCAGATGGCCTCAATGTAGTACTTGTTACCAGCGACCAGAGAGACAGGATCAGATTTGTGGGTAAATGCTGAGTAATCGCCCCAGGTAGGCTCACTTAAAAGTAACTGGGCGTTGGCAGGGCTGTTGTCCGTACTGAGGCGGAATTCACCTTGACCGGCACTGGTGAAGTAGAAGGTATAGTCGCCTGATACCGGCACATAGAGCCAGCCGTAAATGCGGGCCCCATAACCATCGTCAACGCCATTGCCGGAATCGAATGCCGTCAGCATTTCCGTTCTGTTCGGGCGGCCGGGATAACGGGGATCTTCCAACAAGTTGGATAAGAGATGATCACCAGCGACATCCGTCCAAACCTCCATGGGGATTTCTCCCAGGCCTTCGAGGGTGGTGGTATAACTCCAGACCTCACCGGTATGGGTTTCAGCGCCGTCGTTCTCGTCAATACGCCAGTAGTAGGTGGTATTCAATTCGAGCAGGCCGGGATAAAAGTTGGGATCTGAGCCACCAAGGACTACGCCCTTGTAGGTGTCGCCGGTTCCGGCAGTCACATCGGTCAGGTTATCGCCAAGATACACGTGGTGTTCCACGGCACCGGAACCAGAGGTCCAGCGTAGCGTCCCATTGGGATCGATGTAAATGGCTCCATCAATGGGATCGGGCAAAAAGGCCGTGGGCGGGGCGACTGTGAAGCTCCAAATGTCGCCTTTGTAGGCCGTACCGTCGTCCTCGATTTCATCCGTGCGCCAGTAGTAGGTTTGCCCCGGGGTTAAACCATCCGGATAAGGATTGCCCGTACTACCAACCCAGAAGGGCTTTGTGATGATGTTGCCACGGAATTCCGGGGCAGTCTTGGTGGCATTATTAACGGCGTCATAGCTGTCGCCAAAGTAGAAATCAGAGGAGACTGAGGTCTGTCCATACTGCCAATTCAATCCGACCGCGATTTCATTAATAATCGCTCCATCTTCCGGATCGGGGCGATATGACGTGAAATGGGGGGTATCCGTAGAAAGTACTATGGCATTGAGAAATCCATAGGGATTGTTAAGTCCCGACTGTTCAGCCGTATTTTCGTTAGGACCGCAATCCAGGGAAATAACGCCGTTTTCATCCGCTGACACCAGACCACTGAAGGCATAGGAGTCTGCCTGCGTAGGCGCGATCCCGGCATCAAAGCTGGTCGTCAATACCAATTCACCGGTGGCGACATTGGTCCAGTCAGCAATGCGAGCACCGCCAGAAGTACTGGAAGTGTCATAGGCATAAAGGGTAATCTGGTATTCCTTGCCGGATTCCAGGCCTGACAGTGTCAGCCTCATCGGGCCTTTGGAGAAGATGAAATCACGGTAAATAAGTTCGTATTCAATACCAGTAGGTGCCCCACGCCAGCGTGCGTCAATACCGGTACCGGTGGCCACCAACTCCACGGTGATACCCTCGAAGCTAGTACCACTGTCTGGAATGGTATATGGCAAAAAATCTGCTTCAAGTTGGTTCGTATTACGATTGTTGCTACAATCCAATTGCAGGATGGGATAGTATTCTTGTTCTTGTGCATACGCCGTTTTACCGAACATACTGCAGATTATGATCGCTCCAAACAACAAACATAAAAAGACAAAATTCTTTCTTCTTTTTTGCTCTTTTCTGCTTCTAATAAAAACATTTAAGATATTCATACTAACACCCTTTCAAATAATTTTTCCCCTTCATAAATTTATTAAAGCAATTCCGTCAGTATTTAGTATATAGATACTTCTTTGCCGGAATCACCGTGATCACAGGACACGGATAATTATCATTAAAGAAAGTACAGATTATATTATCGGCAGTTAGAACAGCTACCTTATAAAAAATAAACCGATTGATTTTCAGTAATACTCCTCCTCTAAGAAAGCTAAAAAAACAAATATGTACTGACTACGTACTTAGACATCCCTTGTTAACGAGCAGAATACGATGTTTGTCTCCTTATGCTCACCCAGATCCAATACAATATCCGGCCTGATATAAAATGACTCCACAGGCTTGCCGATTTTGGCTGAAAACAAGACTATCTTATGTTTTTTAGCGATTCCACCCAACCTGCAATACTTAAAAGCAAACCACTAATCATTCAAGATATCTTTCAGCTTAGACAACTCCCTCTATTTAGCTACATAGAGCTGTCCATATAAATTATCGGAAAAATTCGGCACGGATGGAACTTCTTTTCGTCTCAAAAATTCGTCATATTGTGCAGAACTCTGATTTTAACTACTTCAAAGAATGGTGCTTACGATATTGAAGCGGACTCATCCCTTTGGCCTGCTTGAAGTAACGGGAAAGATTTTTCATGTCCGAACAACCGAGTGTGGAGGCAATTTGCGATATCGACAAATTCGTACTAACCAGCATACGCGCAAGCTGGTCCACACGAATATGTTTTATCTCCTCATGAACCGGTCTCTCAAGCACTCTGGCGAAACGCTCATATAAACTCCGGCGAGAGATCGGAATTGCGCGAAGCACATCATCAACCTGAATAGCTTCTCTTTTAGCCCGCCGATGAATAAAACGAAGCGCCTGGGCCACATAAGGATCGTCTATTTTAAGGATGTCGGTTGACTGTCTGGTAACAACGTAGAGAGTGGGCACGATAATTCTCTGATTTAGTACTTTTTTACCTCTCATCAGCTTATCCAGAGTTGCAGCGGCTTCGTAGCCCCCTTTTTCCGCCGCAAGAGCTATACTTGACAGCGGAGGCGATGCCAAATCACAGACAAGGTCATCGTTTCCCATCCCAATAATAGCAACTTGCTCCGGCACATTAAAGCCGGCAATTTTACAGGCCTCGAGAACATGCTGACTGCGATCATCATTACAGGCCATCATAGCAATCGGTTTTGGCAATCTTTTTAACCAGTCAACCAGAATCACCTGCTCTTTCTCCCATGAGTGCGGGTATCTCGACTTTGGCTGTTCATAGGCATAGTGATGGATTTCAAATCCGGCCTGATTGACTCTGTCGCCGAAACCTTTGCCGCGTTCTCGGGACCAGTAATACATCTCACCGAATCCACAATAGGCAAATTGCTTAAAGCCCCGGCGCAGTAGATACTCCGCAGCCATTTTTCCAATGGCATCGTCATCAGTTACAATATTGTGCAAATCCGAAAACAGCTCTCTAAAAGGCGAAACAACTACAGGAAGGTTCATCGCAAGGATACTGTCATTCAGTTCCTGCTCACGTTGTTCCCGCAGAATAATTCCATCTATACCCTGCTTAAGCAGCCGCTTTAAAGTCTTCTTTGTGTTACCTGTACCCCAATAAAAAGGAGCCTGCCTGTAAAATATCCAGGGGCCATGTCTTCGAGAGTAATTTGCAATTCCACGCAAAATTGACCGTCCATACCTTCTTGAGGTTTCCATCATTAATAAAACTTTAGGTTTCTCGTGCATAGCCGGTCATTCCTGTCTGCTCGTATCTATATATTATCCTCAATATTTTATCTGGAGTCGGTTTTGACGTTTTTGTGTAGAATGTTCATTCCCTGGCCTGCATCTTAAAAATAGAATTATTCAGACTTCAACAACCTGATAGGCTTTCCATGATGCCAAATTATTGAGAAAAATTCTTTTTCATCTCAAAGCAAAACGTGCTCGAAATACTGCTATTTTCGCGCTGATGCAAAAAACTTAGTCTAAAAACAAACAATGTTTCGCCAAAACATTTAACCGGCAAAATTGCTCTTTGTTTGCCCATAAAGACACTTATGGAACATGATATTTATTTAATATCGCTAAATGCTGTTCCTGCCAGGAATGATAAAATGCTCCGGAACAGGAAATTGCGAACACAGCAGCAATACTTCTTTACCAACCTGCTCAATAACCGATTCGTTATCAATATTTTGGGCTACTGTATTGATAAAATCAGCAATTTTTTCCGCTTCCGGCTCTTTCATACCTCGTGTTGTGACAGCCGGCGTCCCAAGCCGCACACCGTTGGGATTCATCGGCGGAGCCGGATCACCCGGGATTGTATTATAATTAGTGACGATCCTCGCTCTATCGAGGGCTTTAGCAAGTTTTTTACCCGGGATATCCTTGTTCCTTAAATCTATCAGAATCAAATGATTATCCGTACCTCCGGTTACCAGGTTAAAACCATATTCCAGCAGTTTTTCGGCTAAAGCTTTCGCGTTTTTAACGATTTGCTTTGCATAGGCCACGAACTCAGGCGTGTCGGCTTCGGCCATCGCTACTGCGATTGCCGTCAATGTATGCATGTGCGGACCACCCTGAAGTCCGGGAAATACCGCCTTGTCAACATTTTTCGCATGTTCCTGCCTGCAAAGCAGCATTCCACCGCGAGGGCCGCGCAGGGTCTTATGAGTCGTAGTAGAGACAATATCGGCATAAGGTACAGGACTTTTATGTATCCCGGCCACAACAAGACCCGCAATGTGAGCAATATCACTTACCAGATATGCGCCAACTTCTTTGGCAATTTGTCCGAATATCTCAAAATCAATAACCCTCGGATACGCCGTTGCCCCGGAAATAATAACCTTAGGACGGTGTTTTTTCGCCAAATCCCTAATCTGGTCGAAGTCCAGTAAGCCGGTTTTATCATTAACAGGGTATGAAACAGAATTGAAGAATTTGCTCGTGAGCGAGACTTTCCAGCCGTGTGTCAGGTGTCCGCCGTGCGAAAGCGACATTCCCATAATCGTCTCGCCCGGCTCTATCAAAGCTGCATAAGCGGCTAAATTCGCAACCGAGCCTGAATACGGCTGAACATTGGCATGGTCTGCTTTGAATAATTTTTTAGCCCGTTCCTGAGCGGTTCTTTCGATAAGGTCGGTTACCTGCTGACCTTCGTAATACCTTCTGCCGGGATAGCCTTCGGCATATTTATTGGTCAAACAGCTTCCGCTGGCTAACATCACAGCCCTGGATACATAGTTTTCCGATGGGATAAGACGGATTGAGCCGCTTTGACGGGCAGATTCCTGTCTTATGAGTTCAAAAATCTGAGGATCATACTGTTCAAGAGCATTTATCATTTCTATCTCTCGCTAAATTGTTTTATTAACTACTATTAAGTTCAAAAACGCCGATTTCGTTTAGTAAGACATCTTTATAACATAGCCGGACTTTACCGACAAGTAAATATTTATTGACAAATCAAAGTCTCAAACTACGATAGGCATATTCTAAAAAGTATAAGCACAAGGAATTAAAGTAAAAATATGCAGCAAGAAGATAACCAGGAATCCGCAAGGGCAAAAGCTTTTTTCGACAGAGCGGTACAAATTGCCGAGCGAAAAAATTACGATTACGCGATCGAATTATATATCGAAGGTTTGAGCCATGATCCCGAAGCCCTCGAACAGGGCCACCTGCCACTTTGTGAGCTTGCACTGCGCCGCAGTGCAGAAGGTGGCAAAAAACCGTCGGTGGTAGAGAAAGTAAAACGCCTCAGAGGAAAAACTCATCTCGAACAGATGCTGAATGCAGAATATCTTTTCGCAAAAGATCCCGACCATTTGCCTTATGCCGAGGCAATGTTAAAAGCTGCTTTAGCAGGAGGTTATCTCAAAATAGCCCACTGGATTGCCAATTTAATCTTTCAGACGAACAACACCGCGGAGAAACCTTCCATTCAAACATATATCCTGCTCAAAGATTCTTATAAGGCCATCGGCGAATTCGACAAGGCAGTTGCGGCAATTCAGTATATTGTCAGAGCGAAACCTAACGATAAAGAATTAGCCGACGAATATAAAAACCTCTCGGCTGAATTGACCATGGCCAAAGGCAAATATCAGACTGAGGGCGATTTTCGTAAATCAATCAAAGACCGCGAAAGTCAGGAAAAACTACAGTCCCAGGCCGGCGTCATAAAAACCGAAGATTACCGTCTCAAGGCGATCGAAGATGCCCGGGCAAAAATCGCCCTAAAACCGGACCTGCCGGCAAATATATTCGACCTTGCCAATGCCCTTGCAGATATGGAAAACGATAAAGACGAGAATGAAGCAATCGCCCTGCTGGAACATCATTATCAGGCAAAAAGCGACTTCAGCTTCAAGCAACGAGCCGGCGAAATCAGGATTAACCAGCTCAAAAGAAAGATAAAAGAGACGAAATCCGCTCTAAAAGCCAATCCAGAAGACGAACAGGCAATGGTCGAAATCGAAAAACTGGCGATAAAACTGGAAAATGCCGAACTGGAACACTACAAATTATGTACGGAAAACTACCCGACCAATCTTAAAATGAAATATGAATATGCCCGACATTTAGTCAAAAAAGAGCTTTATGACGAGGCGATTCCCCTGTTCCAGCAGGCTCAGAAAGACCCGAGAAGAAAAATCGCCTCGATGAACCAGATGGGATATTGCTTTTTCAAAAAGGGCTGGCTGCCGGATGCGATTGATATCTACACCAAGGCAATTAATTCATACGAATTAAAAGATGATGCAATCGGCAAAGAATTACGGTATAATCTCGCTTTGGCGTATGAGCAACAGGGCCAGACGCAAAAGGCCCTGGAAGTTTATCGTAAAATCGCGCAGGCGGATTTTTCATATAAGGATGTCAGCCGGCGGGTTGAGAAACTAAGAAATAATGAAACGGAAACAACCTCTCAGTAAGTATTGAGAAATAGAATAATTTTTTAGGAGAATACAGTGGCACGTTCGTTACAGGCAAAAAAAAGAGCCAGACAAAACACAAAAAACAGGACAATAAACCGGGCGCGCAAAAGCCAGGTTAAAACTCAAATCAAGCATTTTGAAGAAGCACTGGATAAAGGAGATGCTGCAGCGGCCGCCGAGCAGCTAAGACTTGTTACACAAAAGCTGGACAAGACCGCATCGACAAGTACTATGCACAAAAAGACCGCCGCTCGAAAAAAATCCCGGCTGGCAAAAAAACTCAACGCCCTCAAGGCAAAGTAGTCGTAAATTCGTAGCTTGTGATCAGTAACTCTTGATTTAATGCTACAGATGATTTTTATTTTGAGCGAAGTGGAGAATAGTCGAAAGGCTAATTCATATTCGTTTTCTTCGATATTCTCCGCTTCGCTCTGTTATTTATAAAAGTAAAGTACGCGTATTATTTACTTGTTTGTCATCCCAATTCGCTCATATAATCACACTGTCAGAAGTGAAGTACGGCAACTTTGATCCAATTAATAATTATGTATAAACAAACTTAGTCTAAAAAGA
>JAFGBG010000056.1 GCA_016933295.1 Sedimentisphaerales bacterium
AACGAAAAATACCGTTTCGATTGCAGCAAGCTCGACCAGTGGGAGATTGTCTTCTCGCACATGGACAGGTTAGGTTTAATGCTGCACGTCATCACTCAGGAAACTGAAAACGACCAGGGTCTCGACGGCGGCGAGCTCGGCCCGCAGCGAAAACTTTATTACAGAGAGCTAATCGCCCGGTTTGCCCATCATCCGGCTTTAGTCTGGAATCTCGGCGAAGAAAACACAAATACCGACGACCAGCGCAAGGCCTTCTGCCGATATATCAAAGAGCTTGATCCTTACGACCATCCGATTGTCTGCCATACGTATCCGAACAGGTACGACGAGATTTATACGCCGCTCTTGGGATACGAAAATTTCGACGGCCCGTCGTTGCAGACTACCGACACTCACACCCAGACTCTCAAATGGATCGAGAAATCCGCTGCCGCAGGCAGGCCGTGGTTCGTTTGCCTTGATGAAATCGGCCCTGCGGATACCGGTGTCAAACCTGATGCGAACGACTATTGGCACGACGAAGTCCGCTCGAAACATTTGTGGGGCAATCTGATGGCCGGCGGAGCGGGCTGTGAATGGTACTTCGGCTACAAATTCGCCAATAACGACCTGAATTGCGAGGATTGGCACAGCCGGGACCATCTATGGGACATGACCCGATACGCTCTGGAATTTTTCCACGAGTATTTGCCTTTCACTGAAATGACCGGCCATGATGAGCTGATTTCCGCCGATATTGGCTACTGCTTCGCTAAACCAGGCGAAATTTATGCCGTATATCTACCCTTCGGTTACACGACAAATATCAATCTCGGCAGGTATGACGGACCTTTTACGGTGCGATGGTATAATCCTCGCACGGGCGGCCCACTGCAAACCGGCACAATAACCGAAATCACCGGCCCCGGCCTGTCCTCTATCGGCAGACCTCCGACAGATACAGACAAAGACTGGGTCGCGTTGATAAAGCTCAAATAATCCGACAGGAAGCCTTCTGATTACCCGCGAAATCCCACCTATTTACTTGTCATAAAAGAGCTTGCGCCAATACACAATACGCAGTACGCAGAACGCAATACGAAAAAATTGGCTTCGTTTGGCTTCGTTTTTTTGATCCCCAAAATAGTAAAATTCTGCTTAACATTAACATAACCACCATAATATCAGATACTTACAACACTATACGCTGCCCGCTGTACGCTAACCGCTAAGTAAAATTGGCTTCGTTTTTCATTTTTTTCTTCTGTCTTCTGTCTCCTGAGTTCCCTCGACTATGCTCGGGACAGGCCTGTATTCTTCCGTTTGAATTGGGTTTGTTTTCTATCCAGGCAAATCCCCAAAATCTGCTATTATTCTCATAATCTTTTTATCTCAAAGAGCTTATAGCTATATTGCCCATATTAACATTGGGTTCGTTTTCAATTTTTTTCCGATCCACATTTTTAGGATTTCGCATTTAGACCTTCGAGTTTCCGGCCAAAGGCCGGCAAATTGGGTTCGTTTTTTCAAATAACTTCCAAATCGAAATCGATTTGGGAGATACAAAGGTCCAAAGACACATTTTGGCGTATATGTGTTTATGAGTGTATGTGTTCATGAGTATTGATTTGTCTTGATTAACTCATTTACCCTTTTACCGATTAACCGATTCGCTGATTTAGTAATTTCCCGCAATTTGATATGATATTCGAGCCGCATGGTTTAAATTTTGGATTTTACATTGTAATTTTACATTTTGAGTTTTAAATTTTGATTTTCCCTCCCTACCCGCTGTTCGCTGTGAACCCTCCGTGATTCAAACACTATCTTATCTCGTTCCGGCAAAAAAGCAAGGAAAAACGCCGTTATTGCGGAAAATTGACCTTGATACGGCACGTTGTTCGTGGCTCGTGACTCGTCGTGCGTATTGCATCTGGTGTTTTGCGGCCTGAGATTGATGTATCGTGGCCGGCGATTTGATTTTTGTGCCTAATAATTGTATAATTATAGCAGTATTAAACAAATATGCTGAATTTTTCAGTTCAGGAGGAATTTTATTCCGTCATATCATGTCCGGTTTCTCTATGTGAGAAGGGAAAAAATCTCGAAAACAGACTTTTTTAAGAAATTGCCGTAAATGAGAAAGATAATCTCATACATACTGGTTTTGACATTAATTATAAGCTTCGCCGGGGATTCGGCTCAAGCGAAGCTTATAGCATGTATAGGAGACAGTATTACCTACGGTGCAGGGATTCCCGACCGGACATACAATTCTTACCCCGCCCAATTGGGGCGGATGCTGAAAGAGTTCGATAATCGCTGGCAAACACAGAATTTCGGCGTAAGCGGTGCTACCCTGCTCAGAAACGCCGACATGCCTTATGTCAGGCAGAATGCCTACGCTCAGGCTTTGGCGGCAAAACCCGATGTTGTTATCATTAAGCTGGGCACTAACGACTCCAAGTCCTGGAACTGGGCGCACAAGGACGAATTCATCCCTGACTACCTGGATCTGATTGATTCGTTCGCTGGATTATCCAGTAAATCCGAGATTTGGATTTGTAAGCCGGTTCCCGCATTCAACGATAATTTCGGTATTAGTAATACGGTAATCGTGAACGAGTTAATCCCGTTCATTGACCAGATTGCCCTGCAAAGAGATGTGCGGGTTATCGACTTATATGCGGCATTTAGCGGCAAATCCGAGCTATTTCCCGACGGTATCCATCCGAATGCGCAAGGCGCCGAAATAATGGCACAGACGATTCTCTACGCAATCATAGGCATAAGAGCGCTGCCGGACTTTAACGGGGATGACGCAATCAACTTAAAGGATTTCGCCAAACTTGCTCAACACTGGCTCCGGAACGAATCATCGCTGGACATCGCTCCCACACCCGACGGTGACGGCATCGTGGATTACAGGGACCTGGCCGGTTTAGCCGAATACTGGCTAAAAGAAATCGGCCTGGTTGCTAACTGGAAACTGGACGAGGCCCAGGGCAACATCGCCCCCGACAGCGCCAGCGACAATGACGGCACAGTGTTTGGAGAACCTACCTGGCAACCGGAGGGTGGTACAGTCAACGGAGCATTACATTTCGACGGTATCAACGATTATATCGATACAGCCTTTGTATTGAATCCATCGGAAGGCCCATTCAGTGTGTTTGCATGGGTCAAAGGAGGTGCTCCCGGACAAGTCGTGATATCTCAAAAAGATATTATAAACTGGTTGTGCGCCGATCCTTTGGAAGGCAAATTAATGACGGAGCTTAAATATCCCGGCCGCTCCGGTGCTCCGATGATTTCACAAACAGTCATCACAAAAGACGAATGGCAACGCATAGGTTTCGTCTGGGACGGTTCGCGCAGAATCCTCTACGTCGGTACTACCATAGTAGCCGAAGAGCCACAAAGTTATATCGGCGGCTCGGATAACGGTCTCTATATCGGGACCGGCAGAAAATTGGAGCCAGAGACCTTCTTTTCCGGCTTAATCGATGATGTCCGTATCTATGACCGTGCCGTAATACCTTAGAGCCGGTTGAAGAAATAATAACGATCATATTGTTCCAGTCTCGTAATTAAAACGGAGTGCATCCCTATAGATCTTAATCAAAAAGCACCTGCATTGAAAAGAGGTATTGAATCTGTTCGGAACTTTTAAATTGACACTGTTTATGCTACCTGTAAAATCACTCCTGTTTCGATCTCAAGAAGATTAGCATTGAGCGGATATATTTATCATGCTCCCAATCGAGGCAATTGACGGCATCAAATTACACCCGGGAAAGCGACACCGCAGTCCCGCAACCAAGTTCGTGTCGTTACTAATTTGCTTATCAATAGGGGGAAAATTTTCGGAACAGGAGATATGTTATGTTTGGAAAAAAATGGCATGGTATTATTTTACTACTATTGGTATTACTAAATGTCACAAACAGCTACCCTTACGAGAAGCAAAAGAATGGTATCTCCCTTCGACCACAGAACTCTGAATCAACAGGCGTAAAACAACTGATAATAAAGGTCCATGCCGATGATATTATTCAAATAATCGGTTCACCCACAGATTCCGAACCGGTGTCGAGGAGTCTGATTGTTGACGAGAATAAATTACAGCAAGCTTCTTTTGAAATCGAAGAACATCCCGACGAAGTTTATTTGATTACACATAAGCTCAAAGTCATTATCAATGAGCGTACTGCTGAAATAACAATAAAAAATGTTAATGATGAAGTAATATTCCGGGAAGGCGGCAGACAAGTCACACCCGGCGTTGTTCTCGATGAAAAAGTGAATCACATTCGGCAATCATTTGTCTGGGCGGATGATGAGGCACTGTATGGTTTGGGACAGCATCAGGAAGGATTTTTCAATTGGCGAGGACACTATGTCGAATTATTTCAGCTCAACAAAAGAGCTATCGTGCCGTTCTTATTGTCCACGAAGGGATACGGCATACTCTGGGACAATTATTCATACACCAAATTCGATGATAGTCCGTCCGGTTCATATCTGTGGTCCGAAGTTGGCGACACCGTCAACTATTATTTTATCTACGGACCTGAATTAGACGATGTTGTCAGCAATTATCGCGAACTCACCGGCAAAACGCCGCTGTTTCCTAAATGGGCCTTTGGTTATGTCCAGTCAAAGGAAAGATATAAAACACAGCAGGAATTAATCGATGTTGTCAAAGAATTCCGGGATCGCAAGATTCCATTGGATGTAATCGTTCAGGACTGGCGGTATTGGGATGACGGATATTGGGGGCAGAAAAGTTTCAATAAAGAACGCTTCCCCGATCCTGCGGCAATGATGAACATCCTGCACTCTAAATATAACGCACATCTGATGATCTCGGTCTGGCCGAAAATGTCGTTCAGGTCTCCGAATTACAGTGACATGATTAAACACGAAGGATTTCTCTACGGCGAGGGAGGAAGTCCGTTTTATGACGCATTTAATCCCCAAGCCCGGGCATTATACTGGAAACAGGCCAATGAAGGTTTGTTCTCGAAAGGAATCGACGCCTGGTGGTGCGACGCAACCGAGCCTGAGCTGGACGGCTGGGATTTCAATTACGACGCCTATAAAGAGAAAATGAAACCGGCAATCGGCTCCGGCGCCCGTTATTTAAACGCCTATTCGCTAATGCATTCAAAAGGCATATATGAAAATCAGCGACTCACGACGGATAAAAAACGAGTCGTTAATTTGACACGCTCCGCATTCGCAGGACAGCAAAAATACGCCACTATCACATGGTCGGGGGACGTTGTGGCGACATGGGATGTGTTTAAAAATCAAATTCCGGCGGGATTGAATTTTTGCATGTCGGGTCTGCCCTACTGGACGACCGATATCGGCGGTTTCTTTGTTCAATCCGCCCAAGTCGGCGAGCTCGGCAGAGGCGAATGGTTTCGCAACGGTGATTTCGACGGCGGCATCGAAGATGATAACTACAAAGAGCTTTACGTGCGATGGTTTCAATACGGCGCTTTCTGCCCGATGTTCCGCACTCACGGCACAGATATTTCGAGAGAAATCTGGCGATTCGGTGAACCGGGAAGCCGGGCCTATGACGCCCTGCTTAAGTTCGACAACTTACGATACCGCCTGATGCCTTATATCTATTCGCAGGCATGGAAAGTGACCAGCGGAGGATATACCCTAATGCGGGGACTCGCAATGGATTTCAGGCATGACTCTCACGTATTTAATATCGATGATCAGTTTATGTTCGGCCCGGCTATTTTGGTGAATCCGATTACCAAACCAAAGGCGTCATTCCGGCATGTTTATTTGCCTGTGGGTTCGAACTGGTATAACTTCTGGACGGGGAAAAAATATTCAGGCGGCCAGACGTTGCAGGTTCCTTCCCCGATAGATGAGATTCCTTTGTTCGTCAAAGCAGGTTCGATATTACCCATGGGGCCGTTCATTCAATTTGCCGCCGAATCCGTTGATCCGCTGGAAATAAGAATTTATCCCGGCGCCGACGGCTCTTTCACTTTATACGAAGATGAAAATGATAATTACAATTACGAGAAAGGCCTCTATTCCACTATTGATTTCAAATGGGACGACAAAAACCGCCGGGTGATAATCGAGGAAAGAAAAGGCGAATTTCCCGGCATGTTAACCGGCAGAAAGTTCCATCTTGTTATTGTCGGTGAGAATGAAGGCTCCGGCATTAATCCTACCGATAATCCGGACAAAATCGTCGAATATAACGGCGAAAAAACAATTGTAACACTGGACTAAACATTCTACATTGGTGCTGCGTGTTTTTTTATCTTTTTTAAAACTGAGATTCGAATTTGTAACTGCCGGAACCAATTTGATAAATCCGGCGGTCTCCCTGCGCCCGCACAAAGTTTATCCCCTGTTGCTCGGCAGGTTTGCGGCCCGATTCGGTAACCTCGCTTGCCTGCCGGGCCGGCACCCATATCGTCGCCGTTGTATTGGCGGGAATGGTGACATTCAGTGAGAATTTGCCGCCTTCACGCTCCCAGCGTGCAGAAATCGGTCCGTGGATAGATTCATAAGTGCCCTCAGCCCATTTCAGTTCACCTACCGGCTGCGGCCTGATGATGATGTTCTTAAAACCGGGCCGGTTCGGATCCGAATCTATACCGACCAGATAACGGTAGAACCACTCGGTGATTTGACCTAACATAAAATGGTTATGCGAGGAGCCATGATTCGCATCCCACGCCTCAGTCAAACTTGTCTCCCCCATTTTCAGCATATAACCATAGCCGGGTTTATCATCCTGATTTATCATATCATAAATTACATCGGACCGGTTCCCCTGGGCCAGAGCCAGCAGTAAATATCGAAAACCCACATCCCCGGCGGTAACTGCATTGCCGCGTTGTTTTACATCACGAACCAGTGCATCCAAAACAGTACCGCGTTCGGACGGCTCGGCCAAATCCATCACCAAAGCCAGGGCGTTTGAACACTGAGAACCGGTGCCGAACTGGCCGGCTAATTCATGATTGGTATCGGCGTGGAAGAATCGGTCGTGGTAAGCCTGCCGGATTTTCGCCGCTTTTTGTTCGTATAGGCGAGCGTCTTCATCTTCTCCCAGAATTTTAGCTATTCGAGCAACCAGCTTGTGGTCATAATAGTAAAAAGCCGAGGCGGTGACTTCGGGTGGGGTCAGCTCCGCTCGCGATGATTTTCGAGGCCCGACATCGTACCAGTCACCCAAGCCTTCGTCGAGGATATAGTCTTCCGCCCGGCTGTCAAGATAAGCCAGATACCGCTTCATTGCCGGAAAGTACTGCTCAAAAAGATCCGTATCACCCGTCCATAGATAATGCTGCCAGGGCACCATAATAAACGAAGCCGCCCATTCAGCGGCCGCCCGGAAGGTCCCGTTGAACTGGACGTACTCAGGGGCAATATTCGGTACCAGGCCGTTTTGCAATTGTGAATCGGCCATGTCGTTCATGCCCTTGATGAAGATGCGTGTCACATCATATTCGTACCGGAACGCAGGGCCGTTGAGATGATATTGTTCCAGCCAGCCGAGCTTCTCGCGATGCGGGCAATCGGTCAGAACCGAGACCATGTTGGAACGCTGCGCCCAGCGAACCAGATTACGAATCCGGCCCAGCAGTGGATTGGAACAGTCGAAGCTGCCCAGCGGATCGGCAATGGAATGAACCACTACTCCTTCGATTTTTTCCAGTTTAGGCAAAGGCCCGTCAGGTTTTGCCGGAAAACGTTCCACCTGCAGATAGCGGCAACCGACATAGAAAAATTGCGGGAACCAAGTTTCTTCATTGTCGGTAGCTTTAGTGTACTGCCAATATGCCGGTCCACGATTTCCGCCGCAGGTCCCACGATTTATCATTCCGTCCGGAAATAAGACCTCGGCATGAGTCAATCGCACGGTGGAACCGGCCGGCCCGCTCACCCGGATTCGCGGCATATAGCTGGTATTCTGGCCAAAGTCAACCACCTGCATATTGTCGGGCAGGTCGTTGATACCAACAGGCTGTATTGTCTCGATTGCCTGCAAGGGCGGAGCGGCACAACTTAGGCTGCGTAAAGTCCCCTGAGGGCGAACCAGGAGCCTTGCCGTATCCCATTCAAGATCGTAAAAACCGGGAAGATTCCAGTTCTTCTGAGCCCGGCGGGCATCATAGTCTTCGCCGCCATAGATATCATTAAATGTCACCGGGCCGGTATGTACCCTCCAGGTATTATCCGTACCGACGATATCGCAGGTTCCGTCTTCGTATTCTATCTGAATCTGGCCGATGGCCCGCTTGGGACCGAATGTGCCCTGAAATTTGCTGAACCTGTCACGCCGTTCGGTATGGTACATGCCGTCGCCGAGGGCAAGACCGATAGCGTTGTTTCCCTGTTTGAGTGACGCAGTCACATCAAACGAATCGTAGAGGCAGGTTTTATCGTACTTTGTCCAGCCGGGACTGATAAGATTTTTTCCTGCCTTTTCGCCGTTAATAAACAGCTCATATTGTCCCAGTCCGCATATATAAACCAGAGCACGTTTGACTTTTGATTCGACGGCAAATTCTTTGCGGAACAACTGGGTTTCGGACACCCATGGTGCAACAATCCATTGGCCCTTCCAGTCGGACCTTCGCAAGAGACCCATAGTCCATTTTGCCGGGGCACTCCATTCGGAGGGCTGTCCGGCAGTATCCCATACACGAACCTTCCAGAAAACCTGCTGGGACGACGTCAGCGATTTGCCCTGGTAAGGCACGTGCGCGGTTTGGTCGGAATCGACTTTGCCGCTGTCCCAGAGATCTCCTGTGTTCCCGGCCAGGAGATCAGAAGTAGATGCGGCAAGAATCTGGTAGGCCGTCTGTTTCTGATTTCGCCGGCTGCTCTCAACGTACCAATACAAACGCTGCCGTGCAATATCGACGCCCATCGGATTTTCGGTAAATTCACAGCGCAGATGAGTCGGGCTCAGAGCTAATGCGGGGTTGCCCTGTACCGCCTCTGGTGCAGGGTTGACTATAAACAGTGGTATTAATGCAACGGCGAAGATTGCTTTAGTCATGGTATTACCTCGGAACTAAATTTTTTTCGGATCCAGAACTACATGCTTGATGCTTTCCCGGTGATATGTGTAAACGATATGTACCAGTCCGTCTGAGGTCTGAATCACGGCAGGGTATGAATTTTGCCCCGCCGCATCGGCACGTTCCAGGGTTATTACCTGCCTCCAGTCAATGCCATCGCCGGAGATTGCTACCGCCAGAGGGACACGACTGGTGGAACTGGGATTATACACCAAAAGCTGCCGGCCGTCTTTGAGTGTAACCGCATCAATGCCCGCACTGGGATTCGGCAGCGAAGTTTTGCCAACCTCGCTCCATGATTTGCCGTGATCCTTCGACCATGTCTGAGCTATAAAACCGTATTTTTTATTTGTGCGGCAAAGCATTTGTAAACTACCGTCCTTATATTTCAGAATCGTGGGCTGAATCACACCGATTACATTGGGGTCGTTAAGCGGCCCCACCACCGTCCAGTTCCTGAGGTCGGAGGTTATTTCCACATGTATGGTCCATCCACTGTATTCATGGCTGGAGGGACATAGAATCGTACCGTCTTCCAAAACTACAGGCTTGTTCTTTATCGGCCCGACAATATCCGGCGGCAGACGCCTCTGGTCATGCCATGTTTTGCCGTTGTCACTGGAGATTACCCGTTCCCCCCACCATTGTCCCGGCGAAGGCCCCACCTTGAAGAAAAGTATCAATGTATCGTCGGCAGACCTGAACAAGACCGGATTCCAGCAGGGATAACGATTTTGAGGCGACATTACCCCGTTGGCCACTTCCTTAGGCCTGGTCCAGGCGCCGTTTTCCAGACGCGATACCCAGATACCCACATCCGGATTTCTCTCATGTGTTCCGCCAAACCATGCGGCCACAAGCGTGCCGTCTGCGGCTTCTACAATCGTGGATGCATGGCAACTGCGAGTGGGCCGCTCGTCCAGCGAATAAATCAATTCTCCTTTAATATACCCGGGCTGCTCTGTGATCTCATCCGCCCAATTTTGACTTACCATACTTCCTATGATGCAAATTGCGAACGCCAATGTCAATTTTTTCATCATTTACCTTTCCTATAAAGATGAACTCGTTATATTTGATTTCAGTTAATGCCATATTAGCTCTGGAAATTTAAAAATCAAAAATAAAAAATCAAAATTGTGGACGCCTTCGGTGAACTTCCTTAATTTTGAACTTTACATTTTACATTTTTATTTTATTAAAAAAGCCTGCCTCGCGATAAAAATGGGCCGGGCGGCATAAAAAACCTCATGTTTCTGTGGATTACATATATAATTAACTCAAACTGACCGATTTATCATAAAAAATCGTCGCAAGTAAGTATTTAGCAATTACTTATCATAGGTTGTCATTCCTGCGAAAGCAGGAATCTACTGTTGCGATATTATCAATGGATACCCGCTTTCGCGGGTATGACAGTGCGAGTCGGTCA
>JAFGBG010000057.1 GCA_016933295.1 Sedimentisphaerales bacterium
AGAGAGTAGATATTCATTGGCAATTTATGGAGTTGTTAAAACAACAGGGTATCAAATACAAAGATCGAGATCATGCTACAAGAATAGCAATCAGAATAGCCAGGGAAGAATTATGAAACTATTAGAAATTGCACAAATCTATACAGATTTAGTTAATGCCGACAATGAAATTCCTGATATTGAGTATCACGCAAAAGATTTAATTGCCACGTTAAGAACAAAATATCACAACATATTAATGGAACAAATGCAAATAGAGGGAATCGAATTTGTCGATCGCTTCGATGCAACACGTATAGCCTTTGAACTTGTAAATAAAGAAGAAATTCACACAAGTTGATTATACTGGCCGTTTGAAAGGAAACGCGAGACAGCGACCTATTAATGTATGGTAACGGCAGACAGAAAATGGTAATTGTCACTAATAATTGGAAAAAGAGCTGTCAGGCGTCAGCTTTCAGTTTTTAGCTACAAATAGATGATAAGGAGAGCTGTCAGGCGTCAGCTTTCAGCTATCAGCTTTAATTGATGATAAAATGATGGATTTTCATGATATTCAGGTTTGGCAAAAGGCATACGATTTAACACTCAAAGTTTATAAAGCAACCGAATCCTTTCCCAAACATGAGATTTATGGACTTACAAGTCAGCTCAGACGTGCGGCAATGTCCATCCCCTGTAATATCGCTGAAGGTTGTGTTAAGAACTCCGATGCAGAATTTGCTCGTTTTCTCGATATTGCCATAGGTTCTGCAAGCGAGGTTGAATGTCAGTTGTTGCTGGCATGTGACTTAAAGTACCTGGAAAATCCAAAATACGAGCAGCTTAATAACGCAATCGTAGAGATTAAACGCATGCTAACGTCATTTATTAAAACATTAAGAAAAAGCAATTGCTGAAACCTGAAAACTGAAGGCTAATAACTGAGGCCTAAATCTGGAGATACCTTACCTATTTCAGTATATAGCACTACGGACTAAAAGAGAGATTCTTCACTTCGCTCAGAATGACATTTCACCCCTTGGGAGCAAGCTTATTCCCTTGATCAGTTCTTAACCTTTATTTTTTCTTAAGCTAATTTTTCGACGGCAGCGGCGACTGTTTTATGAACCTTACGATCCAGCATATTTGGAAGCAAGCTTCTTTCGGGAGCTAATTGAGCTAATGTTTTTGCCGCGGCTAAAAGCATTTGATTGGTTATCTGCTTCGCCCGGCCGTCAAGAGCACCCCGGAATAAACCGGGATATGCCAGGGCATTATTAATCGTTCGACCGTCGGCAACAATTTCCGCCCCCGCCGATATCGCATCCTCGACACTTATCTCACCAACTGGATTGCTCAACGGAAAAACTATCGGCTTCTCGGCCATCGATTTTATCATTTCCCGGCTAACTAAATCCGGCTGAGCCACTCCGATGAATATATCCTTATCTTTGAAACCTTCCGCAAGATTACATTTCTGATTTTTGTTATTCGTAATCTGCGCTAATTTCAGCTTGTAAGGATTCATTCTTTCCGTTCGGCCCCTGTAAAGCGGACCGACCGAATCATATACAACGATATCTCCTATCCCGAATTCTTTCAGTATCAGGGCGATGGCATGCCCGGCGGCACCTGCGCCGAGTATAATTGCCGAACAATCTTCCGGCTTTTTATCTACCTTTTTTAGTGCGTTTATCAAAGCCGCAAGGGTAACCGTCGCCGTTCCATGCTGGTCGTCGTGAACCACCGGGATATCGAGCGCATTTCTGAGTTTTTCTTCTATCTCAAAGCACGCCGGAGCGGATATATCTTCAAGCTGAATAGCCCCGAAGCCGGATGCTATATGTACTACAGTTTCGACTATGGTGTCAACGTCTTCGGAGTCGATGAGGACGGGAAATGCGCTGATGCCGGCGAATTCCGCGAATATCGCGGCCTTTCCCTCCATAACCGGCAAAGACGCCAGCACTCCGATATTACCCAAACCCAAAACCGCCGTACCATTGGTGACAATCGCAACACGGTCGCACAATCCCGTCATCTCCCAGGCTGCTCTCGGATCGTCGATTATTCTATGGCACACCGACGCCACCCCCGGAGTGTAAAGCATGCGCAGATCAGTTAAATTGGTTATCGGCACCCTGCTGACCAACTGAACCGTCCCCCTGCGATGGATTTCCAGGACATCGTCTTTGCTGTCGATAACCTCAATTCCTTCGCAATGGTTTGCAGTTTCAAGAATATCCTGTAGATGTTCCTCGTCCCGGCAGAATATCGTAATATCTCTGAGCTTGTGCTGACTGTCAAGCCCGACAACGCTGATTGTGCCGACATGGGCGCCGGCCTGCCCTATTGCGGTAATCAGCTTTCCAAGCATCCCCGGCCTGTCCAGCACTTTACAGCGCAGCGTGAAAATCATGGAAGCGTGATAGCGCTCCTGCCAGCTTATGTTTTTTGTATCCAACAAAGCAAGTGCTTCCTGTCTTTCCATAAATCCGGATTATATGACTAACCACAAAAACAAATTTATCACTTTTTTAAGCCATGTTCAATATCGTCTATGATGTCCTGAGCATCCTCGATTCCCACCGCCAGTCTGAACAGGGTATCGGTTATCCCAAGCTGATAGCGTTCTTTTCTCGAATAATCATAATAGCTCACGAGCGCCGGATGCGTGATAAGAGTTTCAACTCCTCCCAGGCTCGGCCCGATATAGCATAATTGAAGCCGATCCATAAAACGTTTCGCATCATTTATGCTTCCTTTTATGTCAAAACTAACCACTCCCCCGCCGCCGGTCATTTGTTCTTTTGCCACTTCATAATGAGGATGGTTTTTAAGAAACGGATAATACACTTTCTTAACTCGTGGGTGACTTTCGAGAAATTCGGCGACCTGCAGCGCCGTCTCATTTTGTTTTTTCACTCGCAGAGGAAACGTCTTAAGCCCGCGCAGAAGAAGATAGCAGCAATGAGGGTCAATCAGCCCCCCCATCGACTTATGCAGGTTTCGAATTTTCTCGACCAGCTCCGACCTGCCAAGCACCGCGCCCGCCAGGATGTCGTTATGTCCTGCGAGATATTTCGTGCAGCTTTGAAGTACAAGGTCCATTCCGAATTCGATAGGTCTCTGGTTGAAAGGAGTGGCAAATGTGCTGTCGATCAACGTAAGGACATTATGCTTGTCCGCTATTTTTTTAATTTTAATCAGGTCAAAAATATTCAAATACGGATTTGTGGGTGACTCGGAAAAGATAAAACGAGTATTTTTCTTAATCGCACGTTCGAGAATCCCGTAGTCTCCGAACGGAACAATTGTACAATCTACGCCGAACTGTTTGAGATAGGAGCGGCAAAATTCGAGCGTCTTTTTATAGCTGTCATCCGTGATTACTATATGGTCGCCGGACTGAACCAGAGTAAGAATTGTCGTCGTTATAGCACTCATGCCGGAAGTGAAAACCACGCAATCTTCGGCGCTCTCAAGATCGGCGAGACGCTTTTCGGCAATCTTCGCGGTTGGATTACCATATCTGCCGTATTCGAAATGTTCTTTGCCCTTTTTGGTATAGTCCTCGATGTGCCTGGAATTCTGAAAAGTAAACGTCGAGGTCTGAATAATGGGTGTTGTTATCGAATCGGCATATTTTCTTCTCGGTTCGCCGGCGTGGACAGACCTGGTCGAAAGGTCTTGATTAATGCGGCGGGATCCCTTTTTCCCGGAGGACTTGGCCATTTTATACTCCTTACTCAGTTGATAATTGTATCCTAAACAGTAAATCAGGTCGGTAACGTTTCGGTCCGGCTGATATTACCCTGCAGGTCGATTGTAACATCTTCGAAGGCCATTTCAATTTTGTTTTTAGAAATTGCCTGTTTTACAATCTGAGTAAGGCCGCGGCAGCAGGGAACCTCCATATGAACGACGGTTAGACTTTTGAGTTTATTGGCGGTCAAAATCTGCCCGAGCTTATCGACATAAAACGACGAATCATCAAGCTTCGGACACCCAACAACAACACTGTGATTTTTAAGAAACTTTTCGTGAAAATCCCCCATAGCGAAAGGCACACAATCGGCCACAAGCAACAAATCGGCATCGGCAAAATATGGTGCGGCAGGCGAAACCAGCTTTAATTGCACCGGCCAGTGACTCAACCGAGACACACCGGCAACCGCTGTCGGCGAGGCATCCTGGTCGTTCTTATCACGGATTTTCGCCGCCATAAGCCCGGGGCACAAAAAATCGACCGATTTCCCGGTGTTTTTGGTGTTTGCCAGATGCTTTTTAGTCGCTTCTTCATCAAACTCGGCGGCTTCCCGCTGCTCGATAGTTATTGCATCCTGTGGGCACGTTCCCAGACAGGCCCCAAGACCGTCGCAGTAGATTTCACTGATGAGCTTTGCCTTGCCGTTGATTATCTGTATCGCGCCTTCGGCACAGGCATTGACGCACTGGCCGCATCCGTTGCATTTATCTTCGTCTATTTTTATAATATTTCTTTTAACCATCCGAAAATGCCTCTGTTTTAATAATCGATTAAATGTAGTTATTTCTTAAATGATTACGCCGGATTGTTTCGGATGTTTGTAATTACCGGAACCGAAAAAATGCAATATTTTAACTACTCGACGTTTATTTCACCCGTTTTAGAAATATTGACCCGCTTGCGAAGGTCTTTTGTCGATAAAAACCGGTACTGCCCGGAGGTTTTTATTAGTACCTCATTTCCGGAAGAAATAATTTCAATATCCTGTTCCGGCACTTTTTCACGTATAATATTAGCTAATAAAAAAGCCTTCTCAAGCCCGTCACCAGTCCCGTAATTGGCCACTTCATCGGGCTGCCCCAGCCGCCGCTCGTCATAAATGGAAGAATCGGGCATCTGTTCGAGCCAGGAATATGCATTTTCAACCGTCATTAACTCAGTCATCTTCAGTGAAACCGGGTTGCGTTCTATTGCCGCTTTTACAAATGGCGTCCAGTCACAGGTCTCCATATCACGATACGCATAGAAAGCAAGATCGGCGGTAATATTTCTGCCGCGAATCTGACCAAGGTAGTCGATAATTTGCTCTCTGCTCTGCTCAAAGGAAATCTCAATAGGCTCGGCGGCTACAAAATTCTTATCCGCAGAAGGCAGTTTCGGCACAATATGAATAAAATCAGCCAGTTCATCCACAAATACTCCGGCCTCAGGAATAATTTTTTCAATAACCTTTCTTAAAAGCGCCTTGCCTTCGCTGCTTGTGAGGTCGGGTTTTTTCTTTTCCAAAAATCTGTCCAAGTCATCACAGCGAATTCTGCCTGGAAGCTGATACGGAACGAAATCCTCATCCGATACCTCGGCAAGTAATTTTTCAAAAGTCTTATCGGCCACACGGTAATTGCTGCCATGTTCATAGTGAAAAAGTGTCTCGGCCTTCAAAAAATGCGGCTGTCCATGGCAATCGCGGCAAATTTGGAAGAATTTCTGATATGTCTGTTTAAACCGCAAAAAATTAGCAACAGTAGTCAGATTCAAATCGGCGGACAAATACGTATTAAGCTTATCCTTAAATTCCAGATAACGTTGCCTGTCGATTGTCGCATCGTCATAGAGGCAATGAACATAGCCGCTGTTATGAGCTACCACTGTAACATTCTCGTTCCTCAAAGCTCGCTGGGCCTTATCGGAGATCGCCGTGCCGTTGAACCACATAGTCTTTGTAACAAGTCTTCTGTTATTAGTTAAAACGCCGTCCTGCAAATCGATAAAATTCTGCGAATGGAGCGGCGTAAGAATCATATAAATATCATCCAGAGGTATCCCGCATACGACAAATGCCGCGGCGGCATACAGAGCGGCAAGAGAAACACACTCGCCGGCGGCTTTGCTATAATTTTCCTTTAAGCGAAAAGCGTTCATCGCCTCCAGAGTTTCGGTCTTCCAGTAAGGGATGATATCACTATTATACTTATCCAGCCCGAAATGGCGTCGGATGCCAACATCAAAATAATATTGGTCGCCATGATAGCCGAAAAGAGCGTTACTTTTGGCTATATCAGCAGGAGAAATAAACTTTTCAAACCGTTTAAGCTCCGTCTCCTGGCTTGTCAGGCCCCAGGTTTCAAGGTCCAGATTAAAATCGAATTCGTCCATTATGAACTGTCTAAGCCGCATTAGCTTTTTATAGCTGCTCTTGCCCTCTAATTTCTTAAAACAGTCTTCTTGGCGCCATTTCCAGATAATCGGGCTCATAATATTTGCCAGAACCAAACTATACATAAGTTCGGGAAAAACAAATATTTCCATATCGGAAAGTGTTATAGCAGATGTGTATTTTTCAATTTCCCCTGAATTCATTTATTGTAAATCCTATTCCTTAGTCTGCAAGCATATCCTTATTAAATCATTACGAATCCGTGCCCACCGCGAGAAATCGACCTATCGGTTATATACGGTAGCTTCTACCGGTCAAAACATCAAGCCATTTTTCCATCCTTTTGCCTCCCAGAAAAATTTTTTAATTTTTTTTTAAAAAATCAATCAATATTTAGGGGCTCTTATACGCCTTTATTTATATATGGAAGAATGTGTGTACTTAAAAATGCAGCTTTTTGATGGAATACCACTAAATTCTTTATTAAGGAGCCGGAATTCTCATGTTAATCGATCACGACGTATTCATTCAGGCCGTTAAAACAAAAAGTAAGATTATTTTGACCTTCTTCAGTGGTCAACAGAGCCTTTATCTGACCAGATTATGTGTTCCCATCGAATTTAACCGCTCCGACCCGGAAGACATATCCGGCTGTTATTACTTTTGGGATCCTGAGGCCGAAGTCGGTGAACGCCTGTTAGTTTTGCGAACCTCTGAGATTGCATTTATGGAATTAAGCGATGAAACCTTCGATCCTGCCGATTATATTATTCCGGAAATCCGCTAAATTATCGCTCGAAAACTCAATCTCAAAATAATACCGTACTGCTGCTCTTTCGGCAGTTTCAAAGGAATAGCTGCGCCAATAATACCAGAATTTGCCGGATAACGCGGCAAGCCTTTCGGACAAATTTCAAACCGATGGCACTAAATTCCCGCCGCAATAAAAGTTCCTATAACTGCAAAAAATATTCGATAAATCTAAACTGTCCGATATATATCCGGATAATTCTATTAAAAAAAGGTGTGCCATTATTGATAATATAGCCGAATAAAATATAAAAAAGCAAAATAAGCAAGAAAAACACTATTACTAAAAACGGACCTTTTTCTTATAACACTCTTTTATTAAAACACTTATATCGTTCTTGATGAAATAAGTGAAATTTAAGGTCCAAATGGACATTGCACAACAATCCATAGATATTGCAGAGAAAAGACATTTTTTTGAAACAAAATTCCCCTCCCAAGCGTCTGTCTGGGCGGTTGTGGGCTTGGTTCTTCGATGCATAACGGTTGTTTTAAAGACGTCTTCGATACGATAGCCGGTGTAATTTTAAGATTTTATATGAAACTTTTTTAGGAAATCTGAGAAAGATGGTATTGCGGCGAAAGAAAAAAATAGGCGAATTGCTTTGCGAAAAAGCATATTTGGACAATGCAAACCTCGAAACTGCTCTTGCCGAGCAAAAAACTGCATACAGGCGCCTGGGCCAGATCGTGATGGACTTAGGCTATGTAACACAACACCAGTTAAATGAAACACTTGCGCTCCAGGCCGGCATCTCAAGGGTAGATTTGAACGATATCTCCATTAATAAAGAAATAATTTCTCTCGTACCGGCAGAGCTGGTAAGCAAATACAATATCCTGCCCTTAAGGCTGGAAAGACGATTTACAGGAGCGGCAGCGGCAAATAACGGCAATAGCCAGTTATTAGCCGTCGCTATGACCGATCCGTTCCAGATGCAGGTCATTGAGGATTTGCGTTTTGTAACCGGTTATTCGGTTCGCAGGTACTACGCCGATCCGAAAGAGCTTGAAGACGCAATCCTGAAATTCTACGGCAGCAATGTGGCAAGAATGATGGACAATCTCGCACCGGAGGAACAACGTGCCGAAGCCGAGGAAGAGCTGGCGAATGGAGAATTTTCGCCGGCAAAGCTTCAGGAAATGGCCAGAGAGCCTTCTTTGGTCAATCTTGTGAATCTTATAATACTCGAAGCTATCGACGCCCGGGCAAGCGATATTCACATCGAGCCGTTCGAGCACGAAGTAAAAATCAAGTACAGAATCGACGGTATCCTCCAGGAAAGAACGCCGTCTTCAAAAAGACTACGGGCTGCGATTACCTCACGTATCAAAATCATGGCGGATATGAATATCGCCGAGCGATTTGTGCCGCAGGACGGGCACATCGAGTTTACCGGCAGAAAAGGAAGGGTTGATATTCGTGTATCGACCGTCCCGACAGTTTACGGCGAATCCGTGGTATTAAGGCTTTTAGACAAGACGGCATCATTACTGGAGCTCGAAGAGCTGGGTATGGATTCCGTTTCCCTCGAAGGCTTCAGTCATTTGCTTCGTAAAACCCACGGCATTGTACTTGTAACCGGCCCGACCGGTTGCGGCAAAACCACAACTCTTTACGCCGCTCTACAAAAGATTTATACACCGGCGGTAAAAATGATAACCATCGAAGATCCCGTGGAATACCAGCTTGACGGTATTAACCAGATGCCGGTAAATCCCAAAAGAGGCCTGACATTCGCCACCGGCCTTCGGCACATACTCCGACACGACCCGGATATTGTCATGGTCGGCGAAATCCGTGATACCGAAACCGCAAATATAGCAATTCGAGCGGCCCTGACCGGGCACCTTGTTTTCTCCACTCTTCATACAAACGATGCACCAGGAGCCATAACCAGATTAATCGACATGGGAGTCGAGCCGTTTTTGTTAGCCAGCTCTCTCGAAGGAATATTGGCACAAAGACTTGTTCGTAAAATCTGTCCGAAGTGTAAAGAATCCTATATACCGGACGAAAGCCTGCTCAAGAGCCTTAATGGTTCGGTACAAGTAACACCGGAAACGCGCTTTTACCACGGAAAAGGCTGTCACGAATGCGGCAAAACCGGTATGGCGGGTCGAAAGGGTATCTTCGAATTGCTGAGAATGACAACTAAGCTAAGGGATTTAATCACACAAAAAGCCTCAACCGACCAGATTATCAGAGCCGCACCGGAAGACCATGTCAGCATGATGAACAGCGGCATGAAACTCGTTTTACAGGGAGTAACGACTCCTGAAGAAGTACTTAGGGTAGCCAAGAGTATCAGTGAGGATGACGAGTAAAACACCATAGATAACAAGTATTTTATACAACTAAAAAATAAAATTAAGAGAAACTAAAAGTGGGTAAATTTTCTTATAAAGCGGTTGATAAAAAAGGCGAACACGTCACTGGAACGATAGAAGCTTCGGACCGTAAAAGTGCCGTTTTATCACTGACCAACGAAGGTCATTTAGTGACGGAATTAGTCGAAAAGGCCAAATCATCCGGCTCCGCCGTAAGCCTGTTACAGGGTTTCGACTTAAGCAAATCCTTGAAGCTCGGAGGGGCGAGGGTAAGCAGTAAAGACATCCTGGCTATGACGTCTCAGTTGGGTACCGCTTTGAGGGCGGGGCTTCCATTGCTGAACGGACTCGAGCTAATACACCAGCAGCAGAATAAAAGCGGGATGAAGGAAATGCTCGCCGATCTTATAAATTCTGTCAGCTCAGGTAAATCGCTTTCCGAGGCAATGGAAAAACACGAGAAGATTTTCAGCCCTCTATACCTGTCGATGATCAGGGTTGGAGAAGCAGGTGGAATTCTCGACCAGACTACCTCACAGCTCGCAGGCATATTAACCAGAGACGAGAAAATAAAAACCAACATGAAAAACGCTTCGGCGTATCCTATTTTCGTTCTGCTTATCGGTCTTGCGTCGGTAGTAATTATCATAACATGGATATTGCCTTCTATTTTGAAAACAATCCAGGATACCGGCGCATTGTTACCTCTGCCTACCAGAATCCTGCTGGGCATCAGTGGTTTCACGAAAGCCGTACTTACAACAGCAACAGGATGGATCGTTCTGGCTATGATTATAGCGGGTATAATTTACTTTTTCAGATGGACTAAAAATCAAGGCAGACTGCAATGGGATACTTTCAAGCTTAGAATCCCCATATTGGGTTCGGTTTTGCGAACAATAGCGGTCGGCAGATTCGCCAGAACCCTCGGAGCGCTGACTAAAGGTGGTGTTATCATTCTTGAGGCGCTTTCCGTTGTTCGCGATACTTTAGGCAACGAATTGTTGGGTAGAGAAATAGATATCGTAGCGGACAAAGTCAAACGCGGCGAACCCCTGGCGGAGCCTCTGAGCGTATCGGGATACTTTCCTCCCCTGCTCGTACAAATTACCTCCATAGGCGAGGAAACCGGCAAGCTCGATGAAATGTTGCTCAATGCCGCCGAAACGTTCGATATGGAAGCCGATGCCGCCTTAAACAGGTTCATGGCCATCTTTCCGGCGATTTTAATATTAATGCTGGCACTGGTAATAGGTTTTATTATTGTGGCAACGCTGTTGCCTATCGTAATGATGACACTCAGCGGTGGAGCTTTTTAATAATAAGTAAATATTTTTTTCGTGGCTTGAGCCACGATGAGCGAGAAATGATTACAAAACAGCTTACAAGAAAGGTTAAAAAATGAGGCGGAAAAAAGACAGGAAAAACAGGAAGGCATTTACGCTCGTCGAATTGCTCGTCGTTATCATGATTCTGGCGCTTCTTGCCGGTGTCGTAGCGCCAAAATTTATCGGGCAAATCTTCAAAGCCAAGCGAGATATTGCAAGACCTAAAATGAGGAATATAGAATCTGCGATAGATATGTATATTCTTAACACCGGGGGACAATTCCCGAGCTCACTCGAGGATTTACTGACATGTCCACCCGGGCTTGAAGAGGTTTGGGCGGGCCCGTACTTAAAACCCAAAGCGCTTCTCGATCCATGGGACAATCCGTATGTCTATGTTCCGAACGGCACGGTCAACCCCGGCAGCTATGACCTGATAAGCTACGGTGCCGACGGCGCGCAGGGCGGCGAGGGCGACAACGCAGATATATACAACGACTAAAGAGCCGGTATTTGTCAGCGAATAACTTAGACAAGGCGAAAAAGAAACGAATCTTAAAGTAAGTTTGGTAAAAAATGCCAAAACAAAAACTACAACCTGGGACAAAAACAAGACGACAGGGCTTTACGCTTATAGAGCTGCTGGTCGTTATTGCCATAATATCGCTGATGGCGAGCGTTGGCGGCAGCATGTTCGTAGGAACCTTCGAAAGGCTTAAAGTAGATAAAGCGGCGAGCAATCTTTTCCTTACCGCCAAATACGCCAGAATGAAGGCCGTAGAACAGCAAAAGCGATATACATTATGCTTAGACCAGGTCAATAACGGATTTTATCTGCTAACCGCGTTAGCCGACGAAGAAGGCAGGTACAGAGAACAGACTATCGTACGAGATTCTTACTGCAAACCCATAACATTCGAGAACAACATAAGATTCGAAAGCATACAAGTAACCCCCATCGAATTAGAAACATCAGCCGAATACGAAGATCTATCGACAATAGTCTTTTCGCCGGATGGTACCGCACAAAACGCTATTGTCCAGATAGGCGATGCAAAAACACATTATACTATCAGTGTTAACGCGGCAACCGGCAGGGCAAAATTAACTCAGGGAACTTCGGAAAATGTAACAATAACTACCGTGGATCTGGATGCCGAATTATGACTCGAATTGAAAATAAAAAAGGTTTCACGTTGGTCGAAACTATCGTCGCCAGCACAATTCTTTGTGGGGCCGTTTTGACGATAGGAGCAATCTGCTCAACTTCCCTGACGAGCACAAGGCTTAACCGGAGATATGAAACCGCTCTGACATTGGCCGACAGACAGCTAAGCCTGATCGACTACATGGGAATCGACGAGTTCATATCGGCAGATCAAATGGAAGGAACTTTCGAAAATTACGAACCCGGATATACATGGAAAGTCACGACTGAATACGAGGATATTGACAGTCTTTACTTAGTAACTGTAACGATAAGCTGGCTTGAGCATAATCGGGTGTACCGCGTTTCATTGGACACTATGCTCAATGGAATCAGCCTGTACGCCGAGAGCGGCACCGAAACCGGCACAACGCAAGAGTGATAAAGAATATGAATGCTAAAAGAGAAGGTTTTACGTTGGTAGAAGTTATGGTAGCCTCCACTATAGGTGCATTCATATCGTTAGTGGCGGTCGGAACATTGAAAACCGTAATAACCAGCAATGAGCATCTGGACAATAATATCAACGCCGCTTCCGAGGCAAGATTTGCGGCAAATTTACTTCAAAGAGACCTTACCAACATTTATCGCGACGAGAACACGGAAAACACCAAATTAATCGGGTCGGTCGAATACCTGGCGGAATACAGTACCAGTTATCTTGTTTTTTATACCATCAACAGAACCAAAGCCAGGGCCTATGAACCTGAGTCCGACCTATATGAAGTAGAATATTACCTGATGAAAGAGGATGACAAATCAGCCCTTATAAGAAGGGTGTGGCCGAATCCCAGCGATGAATTCGAGCCCGGTGGAATCCGGACAACAATCGCCGAAAATATCGATCTTTTTGAGGTACGATACTTCGACGGCGAAGAGTGGTATAACGACTGGCCGGAGGATATGGAAACTCTGCCTCATATAATTGAAGTCAATATTGTGGCAAAACCGCTGACCGGAGTTCCGATCTTAGAGACTTTCATTGTGAATCTTACACGAACCGTAGCCAGCAGCACTACTGAGGAGCAGGCTCCCTAAAAGCGGCAAAATGTATAAGTAATGAACGAATAGAACGGCAAAATATTAAATCTAATACGAATATTGAGCTGAGATTGTGATAACTGAAAGAAACAAAAAAGGTCTTGTTCTTGTAGCAGTACTATGGATAGTCGTGGTGCTGATTGTCATTGTTGGCATTCTCGGATATAAGAGCCGACTCGACTCGAACATATGCCTGTCCAGGATGGATGCAGTAAGATGTAAGTGGGCCTGCCGGGCCGGAATCGAGAGAGCTATTGCCGTTCTTAACGAAGACGAAAGAGAAACCGACTGCCTGACGGACCTCTGGAGCGATAATTACCTCGATTTCAATGATATCCCCCTTCAAAGATGCTGGTTTACCGTTCGGGTGACCGACGAATCAGGTAAATTGAATATAAACACCGCCACGAGAGAGCAGCTTTTAGGATTGCCGTATATGACTGAAGAAGTCGCCGATGCTATCATCGACTGGCGTGACACCGACGAGGAACCCGGCGAATACGGCGTCGAAGGCGGATATTACGAGAATCTGCCTTACGGATATCTAACCAGAAACGATAACTTCAGAACGTTACGCGAGCTGCTTTTAGTCAGGGGTGTCACCGAAGAATTGTTTTACGGTGAAGATACAAACCTGAACGGACTTTTGGACTATAACGAAATGGATGGAGATGCAAGTCCGCCTTACGATAATGGTGATGAATGGCTGGATCCGGGATGGGCCGGATATCTGACGTGCTATTCCTCCGACAGCAGTGGAGGCGGCACCGGCCAAACGACCGGAACCAACAGTCAGACAACTACTACTGGACAAACAACGAACACAGGACAAACGGCGAACGCCGGACAAACGGCGAACACTGGACAAACGGCGAACGCCGGGCAAACAACGAATACTGGACAAACGACAGCGAGTACAGCTCAAATTAACGTTAATACAGCTTCTGAGATAGTATTAGGAGCTTTACTTGGCGGCACTGAAGACGCCCTGCGTACGGCTCAGGCTATAACACAATATCGAGACACATTAATGTACGGAATCGAGGATCCCTCAGAGCTTGTTAACTCCGGAATAATAAGCAGCGAGGATTTTCAGTTAATTCAGGATTATATAACCGTAACGTCAAATATTTTCTCTATCCGCTGTCTCGCAACAGCAGACAGGAACGGACCTTACGGAGCAACGTTACAAATAGAAGCGGTGATTGACAGAAGTACGAGTCCATACAAAATACTCTACTGGTATCAGGGAGCAAGTAATTAATGAATACAAATGAATATGACAACCAGGAACATCGTTCTGTGATTGCGATCGCAAAAACCGACAACGAGTTCAGGGCAATAGAACTTAGGTTAAAAAATGGCGCCTTCGAGGTCGTTTGGGCCAGAAGCAAAGGAGGTGGCGAAACAAACTGGCAAGAATTCGCGGCCGAATGCGGTTTGTCCATCGGGCCGACTGAACAGACACATTTCGACACCAACGATGATAAAATAGTAGTGCTGGGCTTCGATTCGGCGGGGACGGTCTTTTATCGCGTTAACACACCCGAAGTAGAAGAAAAAGAAATCGAAGCGATAGTCAAACTTCAGGCCGAGAGCAGGCTCCCGCTGCCTATAGACCAAATGGAGCTTGCCTGGCACACGAAACAGACAAAAGACCGGCAAATAATCATCACTATGGCCGCGGCAAGAAAATCGAACGCTCAGGCTTTTGTTGATAAAATCAAAAACATTAAACCAAAACAAATACTTTTAGACTGCGAAGGAACCATAAAAGCTTTAAGGGCGATCTTCTCTGAAAGAGAGCAAAATGCGATTATTATTAATGCCGGCGCCCATAGCACACAGGTTTGCCTGACTCAAAACGGACAACTGAGCAACTCCGTGGCACTGGATATGGGAATAGACGATTTCGCCGAAGGCGAGATGGAAGAAGCAACCGAGACTACAGAGAGATTTATCCAGGACATGACAAGCGTGGTGGATTTATTCGACCACGAAAGAGCGACGAAATTACCTGTCTTGGTTCTTTCAAACGGCAATGCGGCATATGTTAGTCTGGTGTCCGCCCTGAGATTGGCTGGCTTAAACGCTCGAATAGCATCGCCGGATTCCACGGTATTCGTCGGTAAGAACAAACTCAGTAACGAAGATATTCATAAATACCGTACGCCGATAGGCCTGGCTCTGGTGGCACTCGATGACGACTCAAACAAGCTGAACCTCTTTGAGCATCTGTATAATCCCGCCGGAGAAGAAAAAGAACAACTCTGGTTCCTGCAGCCAAAAGTTGTGTACAGTATTACAGCGGTGATGCTTGTGTTATTGGTCCTCGTGTCTTTCACAGTGGTTATAGCCAAACCGGGCGCTATCGAAAAACGGATAAAAGCATCCGGTTCCGAAGCCGACCTTAAATTGCTTATGGAGAGGCAAAGACTAAAAAAGACGATAGCCCAGCAAAGGCCGGACCTTTTAAGCCTTCTAAATGAAATTACCGCATGTGGTCAAAGCAACCAAAGAAACCAGATAGGTTTTATGGGCGACCAAAGAATGCAAAGAGGCGGTGATAATGAAGAAGGGGATAACAGAGGCGGCGAACGCGGCGGCAGAGGTGGCGGCGGCCGGGGCGGCAGCATACAGCTTGATAGCTTTCATTTTAGGAAGGGACAGCCCGTGACTATAAGCGGACAGGCATCAAGCAACGACCAGCTTTACAGCTTCGAGAAAAATTTAGAAGAGATAAAAGATATCAGAGAGGTAAAACGCTCCGCAACTACACAAAACACAACAAGCTCAAGTATGATGGGTGGCATGAGAGGAACCAATAGCAGCCCAAGAAGCACTAACGTTAGTAATGGAGCCAGAGGTACCGGCCCTGTCAGCGGAACAAGAGGCGGCACTACCTCCAGAGGCAACAGAGGCAGAGGAATCAACTTTACTATAACTTTTCACTATAAGAATTTTACAGAATAGAGAATAAGTGAGACTATGATAAATAAACTAAATCCAAAAGATATTCGAGCACTTAAGTTGGGTGCGGTAGGCGTAGTGGCCATATTGGCAATGTTAGTCGCATTAGAAGGACATCAACGCTGGGCTGATGCAAAACAAAAAGCGGATAACCTGGAACAACAGTTGGATAATATCGACCTTGACAAGGCCAAGCGAATCGGGCTGACATCAATCGTACCGGTATTTGAGATGCCTGTCTCAAGAGAGGAAAGATTTATAGTCCGGGACATGCTCAACCAGCAGCTCAGAAGAGCCAATATAAACAGCCAGCCCTTGCAGGAAATACCGGGAGGAAAAAGCCCCGTGCAGGGATATGAGCTCTTGCGTCTTAAATGCAAGGCTACCTGTGGTCTTCAAAACGTGCTTAATTTGCTCGCTGATTTGAAAAGTAATCCCTATTTGGTTGGGATCGAGGAATTGCGTATAAAAACAGATACAAGAAACCAGCGACAGGTTGATTTCGAATTGACGGTATCAACTTTGCTCAAAATATGAGAGGTGGATTATGAATCTTGAATATTTAAAGGAAAAAAAGGAATATGTCTCAATGGTACTGCTCGGACTCTCGGTATTAATGGGGGTTTTCATGGTATATACGGTGACAGATTTTTTCGCCGACACAGCAAGAGCAGAAAACATAATTAGCACTGCAATGGAGCAGATTAACACCGAGTCTAAGAATGTCGATCAATATTTCACCGAAGATCGTGAGATTGCCGGCACTCTTACCAGAAAAAACCTTTTCGTGCCGCAGGCGGAAGCGGAAAATCCCGTTCAGGAAGTCCGTGCTATTTTCGGCAATCAGGTTCTGATTAACGACAGATGGTACGGTGAAGGCGATACTATTCCGGGAAATGCGACAGTCGTATCAATTGAAGCAACACATGTCGAGATAGAGTGGAACGGCATCAGAAACACTCTACGTCCCATTGATGCCTCAATCCCGCAGACTCAACAATCCGAAAGAACCGTCGCCCGTGGTACCGGAAGGGAAAGTCCCGATATGGTTGTCATCGGTTCTCAGTCAGGTCAATTCCAGGATAGAAGGGGAACTTTGGATAATTTGAGACAAAGATTCCAGAACATGAGTGATGCGGAAAGAACAAGATTAAGAAATGAAATGCGTCAGCAATTCGGCGGGGGTTTCGGCGATAGAGGTGGAGGAATGTTCGGCGGAGGACGAGGCAATTTCGGCGGCGGACGCGGCGGCAGAGGTGGCGGCGGCGGACGTGGCGGCAGATAAAAAAACAAACAATAATTTGAAATGAGGTAATAAAATGAAACGCTCAGGAACATCAACAACTTTCGTATTAGTTTGTGCGGCGGTACTTCTTGCTTCTTACGGAATCGGTCTCGGTATCAGAGAAATTAGATTCAGGAACGCCAGAACCAAAATAGCGACAAGCCCAACCAATAATCAGCCGGCTCAGCCCCAAAGACAAACACCAGCTTCGGATTACACCAATGCCGATGGCCGGCAAGAAGGAGCGGAGGGCACTTTTAACAGAAGAGGAAGATTCGACAATATGAATATGTCGGAAGATGAAATGTCTCAATTTGGTAGAGACAGGTTCAGCAGAAGAAGCCAGCGTGATTTTGAAGGATTTGAGAATCTTTCCGAGGAAGAAAGAGCCGCAATGCGAGAACAAATGGGAATGCGCGGCAGAAGAGGGGGAAGAGGCTCAAGAGGAAGCAGAGGCGGGATGCAGGATTTTGGCGGGGATAGAGGTTTCGACTTCGGAGGTAATGATTTCCAGCCCGGAAATGATAATTACGGTATGGGAGAAGAAAATTACGGAACGACAGATAACGAAAACGTACAGGTAGAAGAAAATAACGGCCCGGGAGATAACGAAAACGGCCCGGGAGACAACGAAAATGGTCCGGGAAATGACGAAAACGGCCCAGGAGATAATGATTTATAACGAGGTG
>JAFGBG010000004.1 GCA_016933295.1 Sedimentisphaerales bacterium
ATATGAAGTGACAGCTTTGAGCGAGCGATACATCTGGGATTTAAGTTTTTCTATATGGAATCAATAGGTAAACGTCCCTAGTTTTTCAATAGGTAAACGTCCCTAGTTTTTCAAAAAATGATTTATTTGAAAGGATTCAAAAATGGCAGATGGAAAAACTCATAAAGCAATAGGAACACTTGGTGGTACTGTAGCATCTCTTATTTTCAATGATCAAAAAGGAACACCAAACCTCTCTTTGATATATCTGGCAGGAGGGGCAATTGGAGGGAGAATAGGAGGAAGGTTGCCAGATATTATAGATATACCAGACTCACCGTTTCACAGATCTTTCGGCCATAGTGTTTCAATCAATGGAATTGCCTATTTGAACAAACGTGCTAAAAAGATTTTTCATGATTGTTTGGATTGTCTGATTCAGAAGGCAAACAAATTTATGAATGAGGGAAATAAAATCTTATACTGTTTGTGTCATTTTGCAGCAGCTTTCTTAATTGGCTTTGCTACCGGTCATGGATTGCATCTTGTTACTGATATGTTTTATCCGATGGGATTGCCACTTTTGTTTTAAAAAGTTAGAATCAGTTGGTTGAATGTCTACCGAAATAATGATGGGTTCTAAATATGCGCGATGTTGGTGGAATGGGAGAAAGCACCTTTGAATTTTGGTGCAAGAGTGTAGGTGTTACAGCTAATAAAAGCCACGAAGATAAGACCGGATGGGATTATCTTGTCGAATTTCCAATAGACCATGATAATTCTCTTCCAGTTGATTTGATACCACCAGCTATTGAATGTAGAGTTCAGGTCAAGTCCACTGACAAGTATCCAGGTAAAATTGATATGAGTCTTAAAAATATGGAAAGGCTCGTAAAAACACAAATGCCTGCATTTATCTGTATTTTTGAATTTGGCGGAAAAGATATTCCTCAAAGGGTATTTCTTGTTCACATTGGAAAGGAACTTATATATCGAACCCTGAAAAGATTACGAAAACAAAAGCCGCAATCTCTTAAAAAAATTAAAAGACCAATTCTAACGATTAAATATGATAAGAATGTAATGCTCAGTGCTAATAATGGCTATAGTTTAATTCAAGAGATTAAAAAATATATTCCCGATGGAATGGAAAAATATCACAAATGGAAAGAGCAACTAAATAACACTGTGGGTTACGAATCCGGGCATGGTAAAATAATTGTTTCAATGTCAGGTCTTGATCCATTAGCTGATCTAATTGATTTATCACTGGGATTACGAAAAGATCTAGAAGTTAGTAATATTAAAATATACGACTCTCGGTTCGGGATTGATTGTATTACTAACCCTAACCAGACTGATGATATAGCAAGATTATCTCTAAAACCTGTAATCCTCAAAGGTTCTTTGCGATTCAAAAAAACAAATACATCACCCTATCTTGAATTTCCTGCTGATGTACACTATCCTTCTGTTAATAGAGTTGTTCCTCGTGAAAGGAAAAAATTTAAGATAGATACAAAATTTTTTAATCTTTTGGTTGAGCCATTTAACAATAATAACAAAGTACAATTTAATATACTCCCTAATATTACTCAATTACTCGTTAGTTTATCAGAATTAAATGATTTTCTTAATTTATTATGTATGTTAGGAGCCGTTGGAAGAGAAGCTTTGATAATGGACATATTGGTTGAAAATAAACCTTTCCTTCCTAATGGGAAGATTTTACCAATGTCTATGAAAACTCCTAAAAATGAGTCCAAAATTGTAAAAAAAGCATTTGAAATATCGCAAAAATATGAGATTGATCGCAAAATATTAATTTCTCTTGATGATGTTTTAGCGTTAAGAAAATCAATAAATACCTTCCATTATATAATAACAAATAAACATGATGAAATAACATCCACATTTTACACAGACAATCATCTTTGTATCAAAGAATTAAGCGGAGTAATATTTAAATCATATCTAAAATTAGGTGAGTATATATTATATTGTTGTTTTGGACTTACTGGATATCTGGAACTAATTGATAATTACCAATTCAAATTGGTATCTCATGATAATCATTTTAATAAAGGTATTTCACAAACAAACAATATGGAAGATGCAAATAATGATATGGACGCTCTCGCTGATACAATGAAAAAGGATTTAGAGGCTAAAGGTATCAAGCAAATAATTTTTCTAGATTATTCAAAAGTTTTTTAAATTGATGTTTCTAAGACTTTTAATCAAATTAAGCCAAAGCCCGTTGTACGTTTTTATCACGGATTTTTAAAGTGGTGTGATCTGCCTGCCGGTAGACAGGTTTCATCACACCTTGCGATATGGGTTCCCGCAGCATAAGCCATCCAGACTTTCTAAGGAATGACAATGTTTCATTCAAAGAAAAAGCTGACATGAGAGCGAAATTTGTATATTTTATAAGGAAAACTAAAGGTCCGCAGTACATTTTTTATCAAATAATATAATTTGAATAGGTTTTTGATGCGTTCGTTGAATAAAAGAGAAAAGCGATATCTTGTATGCCTCGGAATTTTAGCTGCTTTTTTTGCCGGAAGTTTATTTTATCGGCAAAGGCCGGATTCTAATATTAATACTGAAGAGCCTGCTAAAGAGACTGAGCACTATATCATTTATTCTACTGCGACAGACGAGCAGACGGAGGAAATAGCTTCGGTTGCTGAAATTGTTTATGATGGATACCGGAAGTTTCTTGCGCAGCTTGGAAAGACAATCGAGCCTCATCCGAAGCTGAAAATGAAACTGTATAAAGACCGCGAGGAATTTCGCCGCTGCAATCATGTCACGAACTGGTACGAAGCATTCTATCGCCGCCCTTACTGCTATCAATATTATTCATCGCAGGAGAAAAACCCGTATCACTGGGCGATGCACGAGGCAACACACCAGCTTAACTACGAAGCGGCAAATCTTAGTCTGCTACAGTGGGTCAGTGAGGGGATTGCATGTTATATCGCAACAAGTAAAATCGCGGAAAAGTCCCTGCAAACGGGTGAGATCGACAGGAATACTTATCCCGTATGGTGGCTGCACATAATCGCCGCATCAGGAGACCTTCAAACCGACAAAGATAACCTGTCAATCATTCCGCTTCGAGCAATAATATCCGGCCAGGGCGGCCCGGACTTAAATGAATATTTTAATTTATATTATCTGCACTGGTGGAGCCTGACACATTTTCTAATGAATTACAATGACGGCCAATACCGTGACGGATTCGGCAGGCTCATTTCAGAACAGGGAACTCTATTGTCTTTCGAGAAGAACATCGGAAAAATCGAGGATATCGAACTGCAATGGTATCAATATGTCATAGAATTAAAGCGTAAAACTGAAGGTCAAGGGGGAACATAACTTTTTACAGGGTGTTTCACCTATGTTCAAAAATTTCTTCGCGGGCGGACGGGACGCTCGCGAGACAATTACAAAATGTGTTATACCTCTTTCAAAAATATGGATATGATAATATAGTTATCTTGAGTAAAAAAATGTACCGGACACCTTAAATTCACAAAAACCTGATAAGGAGAAATAATTATGAAAAGAAACTTATTATTGATTTTATGTATTTCTTCCATCATGCCTTTTACATATGTTTACGCTAAGGATGCAACGATAAAAGTTGATATACTCAGGCAAGTCGGAGAAATCGATCGAAATATCTACGGAGTCTTTATGGAACCCATTAGGAATTCGATGGATGGAATGCTATATAATCCGGAGCATCCTTTAGCCAACGAAGACGGATTCAGAACCGATTACATCGAAGCGGCCAGGGAATTGAAACTTCCCAATATGCGCTGGCCCGGAGGTAATTACACCCTTACTTACAATTGGAAAGATGGTATCGGCCCGAAAGCCGAGCGTCCGGTTAGAAGGGAGCTTGCCTGGAATGTGCTGGACAGAAACCATGTCGGAACAGATGAATGGCTCAAATTAGCCGGAGCGATGGGGGTCGAGAGCTCTATCTGCATTAATGTTACTACGGCTTCACTTGAAGATAACCGAAACTGGATAGAATACGTAAATTCACCCACAGGTTCATACTATGCCGATTTAAGAGCAAAATACGGACATCCCGAGCCTTATAATGTAAAGTACTGGCACCTTGGAAATGAAGTGGATGGCGAACCCTGGCAGGCCGTAGCTCTTACTTCAGATGAATATGTCTCATATGCCAAAGATGTCGCAACCATCATGTATTTTGTCAATAGAGGAAGCCGCACAAGCACACAACCTGTTTTTATTGTGATGGGATCTTCATGGGTATTCCACGAAGGAGAGCCTACTGATTGGCCACAATGGAACTGGGATGTAATTGACGGTTTGATTACACAAAGAAATGTGGAATACATTGCTATTCACCGGTATTGGGGTACGGGCCTGACAAGAGAGGTTCAAAACGACAGAAGCCCTAACGTATTTTTGGGAGACTGGGAAAGGCATTTCAACGATTATATTACAACTACCGAGAATCAGATTGAAATAGCTAAAATTAAAAATCATGTCCCTGATAAACCGTTTCACATTGCTTTTACAGAATGGGGACCCCGAGGCGGCAACCACATGAGCACACTTGCAGGAGCGCTTCATTTCAACCTTTTCGTGCGGCATGCCAATTCAGTTAAAAGGGCAAATTTTACAATGTTTACCAGCCTTTTATCGGGAGCCAGGGAAGGCCAAACCTACAAATCCCCGTTTTTCTATATGTATAAATTATATTCGACCAATGTAAACGGCAAATCTTTGGATACTTATGTCGATTGCGAAACTTTTGACGGCAAAGTTTACAGGGATATTCCGTACCTGGATGTTTCATCATCCTACTCTAAAGATGAAAAAACATTAGTTATAAATGTAGTAAACCGGAATATGGAACAGGCTATCAGTACAAACATAATAAGCGATACCGGGCATTTTAGCGGAACTGGAAAAATAAGTACGATTAACAGCGATAATGTTGACGCGCGTTATACATACCAGGAGAGTAATAATTATATTCCTGTTACTTCAACCATGGAAGTAAATGGAAATTCATTTAAATATTCGTTCCCTGCGCATTCTTTTACTCAAATTGTTGTAGATATCTCTGAATAACGAAACTTCATGGAGAATTGAAATCTCGGTTTCGCTGAGATATCAATTCTCGACCGCAAAAAACCAGGGGATAAATATTAAGGACGTTACTAAAATAAAAATGAGTTGAAGAATGCCGGGTCGGTTGAGCGAACTGTTTATTCAAGGTAGAATTTGTCTTTGGATTTTATGGGTGGGACGCTGCTGGGTTTTGATTTAATATCTACTTGTTAAAGGGGTAAGCTTCCGGGGGGATTTTCTTAAAAAAGAATCGAAAATCTTTAAATTACCATGCAGTGAGAGTATCATAAGCGGCGAAAATTCGATGTTTTAATCCGATTTGATAATCCTGGACCCGCCAAATACGTAACGGAGGGTTAATGAAAAGGAGCACAGCATGAGACCGCATACCTTAATTTCGACGCTGCTATTAGTGAGCCTGATTACATCAAACGTAAACGCCCAAATCACCGAGCGACAGCGACCGGAGGAATGGAGCAAACTGGTTTACGGCGGCAGATTCATGGACAGATTTCTGCCTATGCCCGTCCAGGGCGAACTGACCAGCGATACCTGGGGCGCGGACAACGTCAAGCCACGTTATACGGATAACGGAATCGAAGATAGCCAATGGTCGTACTGGGGTGGCAATTCTTTGTTTGGACCCGATGGCAAGTATCATCTTTTTGTCTGCCGCTGGCGTGAAGATTCCCGAAAAGGGCACGGCGAATGGCCAAACTCTATTGTCGTTCACGCAGTGGCCGATATGCCGACCGGTCTGTACAAAGTAAAAGATATAGTCGGCAAAGGGCACAATCCGGAAATCTTTCAGCTCAAGGACGGACGATACGTAATCTATGTGATCGACGCCTACTATATCGCCGACAGTATGGACGGGCCGTGGGAGAAGGGGCAATTCGAGTTCGATCCGCGGGACAGACGGATTATCGAGGGCCTTTCCAATCTCAGCTTTGCCCGGCGAGAGGACGGCTCTTTTCTGATGGTCTGCCGCGGCGGTGGTATATGGTTCAGCAAAACGGGAATTTCGCCCTACAATCAGGTAACCGACAAGCGCGTCTATCCAGCGGTTGCGGGTAACTTCGAGGACCCTGTGGTCTGGCGAACGCCTGTGCAGTATCACATGATAGTTAACGACTGGCGCGGACGCATTGCGTACTATCTTCGGTCGAAGGATGGAGTCAACTGGAAAGTCGAACCGGGCGAAGCCTACATGCCGGGCATTTCCAGGTATGAAGACGGGACTGTTGTCGAATGGTTTAAGTATGAGCGAATAAAGATATTGCAAGATAAAGATGGTCGGGCGATGCAGGCGGATTTTGCCGTGATCGACGTATTAAAAGGACAGGATAAAGGCGGCGACAACCACAGCTCCAAACATATTTGTATCCCTCTGACAGTAGGTCGGATTCTGACCATACTCGATACTGAACCGATTAGCGCCGAGACGAAAACTATCAGGTTAAAAATCGCCGCTGAGGGTGGTTTCAATCCTCATACCGATATCGATTTCGACTCGCTGCGATTCGGCGCTTCGGAAGTAGTGAATTTCGGCGCCGGTAGCAAAGTTCAAAAGACGGAACAATCCGGCGACGATTTGATTGTCATTTTCGACGGCGCCGGCAACGGCATTACCGATGACAATTTCGTCGCCAAGCTGGTGGGCAAAACAAGCGGCGGGAAACTTTTGTTCGGCTATGCCCGCCTGCCTTGGGTGAAGTACTTAGAGCCTGCACTTTCGCCCCGTGCGCCGAAAATTAACAAGAAAGATGATGGTTTTACGATTGCCGTTGAGGTCCAGAACTTCGGCCAGGTCCCTTCCGAACCGGCGGATATTAAAATACTCAACAGTACGAATAATCAGGTTGAGGAAATTGCCTCAGGCAAGTTTGCCGCGCTGAAGCCTTTTGAAAAAACCACCGTTGAGCTTGCGTGCGGCAAAATCTTCGAAGCGGGTACTGCTTATAATCTTAAAGTAATTATAGATTCCAACACTCAATATCCTGTAATATTGGAAAGGCGCGTAACCGCCATGCCGTGAGCTTCGATTTTTTTCGCCGAAAATTCTATCAGCATTTGCAATCGCGGCGGTTTTGCGTACAATTGCATGAATGGAATCATCAGGGTAGAATTTATTATATCAGATTGTAATGGCTGGGATGCCGTAATCCGCGAGGACGGCGGCGCTTCCTGGTGAGCGTCATAAATTCCCGCCACATTTATCAGGGAAACGAGTAAACATGGCTTCTAACGGTGGTCTTATCAACCGGGCACAATGTAAAAAATTCGCCCTGCGCTGGGCACAAGAGCATCGCAGGGGCTGGTCCGCGAAGAGGGTCAGCAAACAATTCTTAGACGACCTCGACACCAGAGTTCGCAATGTCATTCAGTCGGCGATTGCCCGCCATCCGAGCGTGGGACAGACGATAAAGGATTTGACTTAAGGCGTACGAGCCTGAAATATCGCCGCACCGATAATCATTGACTTTTACGTAGCTTATGTGTTAAAATAGCTACAGTTGATATGTTACGAAGACGTTACCGCCATCTGTGCCTCACGCGATCGATGGAGAAGGGCAAGAATCACATGCAGCGATATATACGAAATTTTTTGATTGGCACGATATTATTTTCTATTTTGGCTCCGTTCGACTTCTGCAACACGGCAGAGGCCGCAAAGACGCTCGTAATCAACGAGCTTATGGCTTCTAATAAAAGCGCCGCTCAAGACGAGCAGGGCCAATACGACGACTGGATCGAGATTTATAATTACGGCACAAATGCCATTTATATGGGAGGGATGTACCTGACGGACGATTTA
>JAFGBG010000058.1 GCA_016933295.1 Sedimentisphaerales bacterium
AAAATGCCGATTACCGAAGATTCGCCGACCGAGCCGGTAAATCCCTACGGAGACTCGAAACTGTCGGTCGAGAAGATGTGCCGCTTCCAGTGCCGGGCCGGCAAACTATCGTTCGCCGCCCTGAGATATTTCAACGCCTGCGGCGCCGGTAATAACGCTACATTAGGTGAAGACCACCGCCCGGAATCGCACCTGATTCCGCTGATAATTCAGGCGGCGATGGGCAAGCGAGAAGCAATAAAAATTTACGGCACGGATTACCCTACGCCGGACGGAACATGTATCCGCGACTATATCCACATCGACGATTTGTGCCGGGCGCACCTGCTGGCCCTGAGAAAACTCGACCGGCACGACGAAATTATTTGCAACCTCGGCAACCAGCGGGGTCACTCGGTCAGGGAAGTTATCGAGACCGTTAAAAAGGTAAGCGGCAAAAACTTCAAAATCGTCGAATCGCCGCGACGAGAAGGAGATGTCCCGATACTAACGGCCGACGCCACTAAGGCAAAAACTCTCTTGGGCTGGCAGACTGAAAAACCCGACCTCGAAGATATGGTTGAATCCGCATGGGTCTGGCATAATAAATATCCGAACGGTTATCCCGAATAAATAACGATTTCTCCCAACATACAAACGGATTGCACGATGGAAAATATCGAACAAAAAACCGACGAATTTCTCGAACGTCATCGAATGCATCCCGACCAGGTCGATATGGACGAATGCTGCCGCATTTTTCTCGAAGATATGGAAAGCGGCCTTGCCGGTCGGCCCGGCACGCTTGAGATGATTCCGACATATATCGAGACTCAAAAAGATGTCCCCATCGACAAGATTGTCTCAGTAATGGACGCCGGCGGAACAAACTTCCGCGTCGCAACAGTTCATTTCAATTCCGACAAACAGCCGGTCATCGAGGACTATAAAACATATCGCATGCCGGGACTCGACGAGCAGCTCGGCAAAGAAAAGTTCTTCGAGGCAATGGCCGGCTACGTCCGTGACATCGTCGATAAAAGCTTCAACATCGGCTTTTGCTTTTCCTACCCGACCGAAATAGCGCCCAATAAAGACGGCAGACTTATCCGGTTCTCCAAGGAGATAAAAGCGCCGGAAGTCCAGGGCCAGATGATCGGCGAAAATCTCAACGCCGCACTTGCTTCGATGGGCGTCGGTCAGAAAAAGCATATCGTGATACTCAACGACACCGTCACGACATTGCTGGCAGGAAGGGCAGCGTCGTTCGATAAAAATTACGACAGCTTTGTCGGCTTCATACTCGGAACCGGCACGAACTGTGCATATATCGAAAGCAACAAAAACATCACGAAAAAGCCCGACCTCGACCCGGCAAAAAATCAAATCATCAATATCGAATCCGGCGGATTCGGAAAAGCCCCACTGGGAAACATCGATATTGAATTCGACAAATCGACGAAAAATCCCGGCGACCATACCTTCGAGAAAATGATATCCGGCGCGTATCTCGGCCCGCTTGCCCTGATGACTATCCGCAAAGCGGCAGAGGAAAATCTTCTCAGCGCCGCGGCGGGCAAAAAAATCGCCGTGATAAAAGAGCTTTCAACAAAAGATATCAGTATCTTTCTGCAGCAGCCCGGCTCCGGCGACGAGCCGCTCTCGACAGCTTCGACAAATCAATATGATTTTGCCGTCCTGCAAAAACTCGCCGCGGCGATTGTTGAAAGGGCGGCGAAACTTACCGCGATTAACCTCAGCTCGGCGTCTCTCAAGTCCGGCAAAGGAAGCGACCCGAATCGGCCCGTTTGTATCGTCGCCGAAGGGACAACCTTTTACAAGCTGCACAACTTAAAACCACGCGTCGAGTTTTATCTCGACCAATATTTAAAAGAGCAAAAAGGAATATTCTACGAAATCATCGGCCTCGAAAACGCCACGCTTATCGGTGCCGCTATCGCAGGTTTAACGAATTAGCACTTTCCAGACATTATCCTGTTTAATCATTGCTATTTACCAATAAACCAAGTTTAGCCGTCACCGGGAAGTGGTCGGATGGGAAGCGGCCGTCGGTATTGTCACGAATTATCGCCGCTTCGAGAACTGTCACCTTCGGCGTCGTGAAGATGTAATCGATTTTATCGCCTGTGCGAATCCCTCTGAACCGGTTGAATGTCCCGACCTCTTTCGCATCCGGATGCAGCAAGCGAAACGTATCAACTACGATAAAAGGATTTGTAATTTCGCCGCCGGCTTTGTCATCGAAAGCGTGCTTTCCCTGCAGAAAAAGAATCGCCGGGTTATTTTCGCCTGTGTTAAAATCGCCTGTTATTATATACGGGTCTTTATACTTTCTGCGGCCTATACGTTCGGCAACAAGTACAACGCTTTTTTCACGCGACGGTTGTGATACATGATCCAGATGCATGTTGTAAACATAGAACGCCCGGCGTGATTTGTTTTCCATAAATCTCGCCCACGTGCAAATCCGCGTACAGGCGTTTCCCCAGGTAATCGAGCCGGGCACTTCCGGCGTATCGGACAGCCAGAATGTCCCGCTTTCGTCAGGCGATAAACGCTCACGGTCGTATAAAATCGCGCAATACTCGCCTTTGGTTTTGCCGTCGTCACGCCCTACGCCGACCATCGCAAACTGCGGCACAGCTTCCATTATCGCGTCGATCTGAAATTTCACTGCTTCCTGCAGGCCGATTACATCGCATCTGTGTACTCGCAAAAGGTCGAAGACAATATCCCTGCGGTTTTTCCAGTTATTTTCGCCGTCGTCGGCTGTGCCGTAACGAATGTTGAAGCTCATCACCCGCAATTCCGGAACGGTGTTTTCCGGCCCGCTCGAATCCACTCCGGCAAAATCCTGACGACAGCATAAACCAAGAAAAACCCAAAAACACAAAATAATCGTTCTCAAAATTTTCAACTTTAATCTCTCATAACTTTTATTGCTTTATTTTTTAGTTAGAAGCTCCGCATTATCGACCCACATAACGAAAAACGGTTGCGAGCAGCCACGCTTTTTCATATAAATCAAAAACGGCCGATTGAATCGGAAGTATCTGGGTATAGCAGCAACCATAATCATTGATTCGCTCTCAAGTGTTGCGCCATACCTGTCGAGCCTGAATTTTATCCCCTGTCTCGCTTCGACTATCGGCATTGCCGGATCGGCGTTGGAAACAACTTTCCCGAGAAGCTCTTCGAAACGATGGTCTATCTCCCAGAACATCTCCGGTAACACGAGAACATCATTTCCACCCAGATATCTTTTATGCTCATACAGTTCATCCTCTTTGAAGTCTTCTATTCGATTGTTTATATATTCAAACGTTTCTTCCAACGAAGCTCTCGGCTCCAACACCGCTGCAACAACCTGATAAGGTGAACTATGCCTGCATAAATCGACTACAAATTCTTTCATCTGCAGGTCGCGATTAATCTCTTTGTAGTCCTGATGGCAAAAGAGAATCTCCACCTGCTCTCGCATATTTTTATATCGACTGTCATATCCCCAAACTCCAAAGGCAGCAACATTTGTTTTAACACCATTCGAATCAGTGAAGAAAAATTCCTTTTCAACCTGGCGATATGGATATTTAAATGGAACATTGGCAATCAGATAGGAATAGGCTAAAATGCCATCAGGCGTATATATGAGATCAGGTATATCATTGAAATCAGGCACAGAATGCGATGGGAATTTCGCTGTCATTTCTTTATGAATCTTTTCAATAATTCCATCCTTCGTTCTTCCCGCCTCTGCGTAAAACGAATCCGGCTCTAAATCCTCGAAGGATTGCTCCGACTTATTCAAACGAGCGGCAAGCTCCTCGGCTCCGACAACCTGGACAGGCTCGACGAGAACATCGTCTTTAATTTTATTCCATGCCAACTGGAACGATGAGCACCATATAATATTTCTGTTTTTCGGGCAGGGGCTATCGAGTGTCGGGATGATAATCGTCTGTGAGAGAGAATCGGAACTGCCTGAAAAAGTCGGAGTGCCTGTCGAATATTTCATATATTGTAGTAGATAATCAACGTAACCTGTTACCCGAATGCCAAGAACGATTGCAACAACACTTAGAATTGCGGAAAATATGACACCGATACGCACAGGAATTTCTTTTGAAATCCTTCTCGAAAGCTTATGGGAAATCAAGGCCATTACAAAAGCAATTAAAGCCATCGTGAACCATATACAAAAGCTCAATTGCATTATGGCCCCTTGCATCCTGCCGAGCGATAACCACCATAAGAGCGCAGTAAACAAAACAACAACTGAAAAAAGCAGCGAAACGATAATGAATCTTTTTACTATGACATAAATACGTTCTTGATTGGATAAAATGTAATCTCGATTTGTTATAGTCTTCCATTTCACCGTTATATCAATAAGGGCAAATATTCCAAAAACTTGGGGAACAAAGTAAATAAAAATAATCGATACTAATAATTCCAAAGAAAGCACTTCCTGGACAATGTTATTCGGCGTGATAAAAGCAAGAACAATACTACCAACAAATAAGCTGACACCCAAAAGAACACAAACAATAGCGCCTTTGCTTAATTTATCGGCATAAATTTTTCGAGAAGTTTTTGTGTTTGAACTGGCTTCCATAAGTGCTCTCCTTAAGACAAGACTCTTGCTATGGAGAATATCTCTGTCTTTAAAAACCGCCTCCTCTAAAGCCGATGGAGGGATTCGAACCCTCAACCCCGGCTTTACGAAAGCCGTGCTCTACCGTTGAGCTACATCGGCGGATTCGCCGGATATAATACAGGCCTCGGCACGGCGTGTAAAGAGGCAAAAATCGACTCATTTGCAGATCATCCAATGAAAACTTATCCTGAGCCCAGCCGAAGGATTGGGTTCGTTTTTTCAACTTGCTCCGATTTATTAGGATTTCGAGTTTAGAATTTCGGATTTCCGACCGGAGGCTGGCTGATTGGCTTCGTTTTGGGTTTGTTTTTTGTGCCAATTCTTGGATAGTATAGAGAGAGACATTCATGGAAACAGACGCGGCAATAGTGTCGTATTACCATATTGGATAAACACTTATAAGCATTTTTTTATTCTTAATTCTGTTTTCTGTCTTCTGACTTCTGCCTAAAAATTGGCTTCGTTTTTTCAAATAACATCGTAGGTCGCATATTGTATCTTGTATGTCGTCTTCATTAGGTCTAACTTTCTGCCGGTAAAGTAGTTACTACTTTTTTGTATGATTAGTGGATTAGCCGATTTTAATACCTTCGAAACAATTTCTAATGAACTAATTCGCTGGTTTTTTGATTCCCCCATTACTATATTGCTATTTCCTACCCGCTGTACGCTGCGAACCCTCCATAGTTCGTTCACAATTATACAAACATCCGGCAAAAATTCAAGAAATATCCGGCCAGTTTTTCGGATTTTGAGCCTTTTTTCTTGACTTTTATCTTTACATAACCTTCAAATTTTAGTATATTTATGTTTGAAGGTACCTTAAAGGAGGAGGTTACCATTTCTCATATTCGTAAATTCATGGCGGAAGTCTTTGTTGATTCGATCGTTTGTTTAAGTTTAATTGAGCTTTCGAGGTCTTTCTAGTCAACTTGATTCGCCGGGATGAATAAGTTTCATAAGGATATAGAAGTACTGGAAACGTTTGTCAGGAGTAGTGTGATGAAACTCTTTATTCTTTGTAGTACACTTGTTTTGTTACTGACTGCAGGTCAAGTTCAGGCCGCAATAATCTTCAATACCTTCGGCACCGGCGATTCATATAACACAAGCGGAGGTGCCTCAATAGGTGATAGCGGCGATTATGATGTAGCAAATCAGTTTGTTGTCACTGCAGGAAGTTCATTCAAACTCGATTCGATTGAGCTGGCAGTGGGTATGTTCACAGGAACAAGGGAAATAGATGTCTGGTTAATGAGTAGCGGCATCAATAAGCCGGGCACAATCATCGAATCTTTTAACTTCCAGAGCATTCCTAACGGGCCTTCGATTTTATCGGCTAACTCAACACTGAATCCGGTCCTGACAAACGGGACATTCTACTGGCTTGTTGCCTCGGCACCAAATAGTGATACATGGGCATTCTGGTGCAATTCACAACCTGCCTATACCGGCACACGATTAGTCAGATCGGGAACCGGAGAGTGGAATCCTTCCGGAACTACACTTTCGGCATTTCGCCTTACAGGCACTGTTTATGAGGAATCTATACCTGCACCGGGTGCGCTTCTGTTAGGTGGTATTGGAGCCGGGCTTGTCGGCTGGATACGCAGACGCAGAATAATTTAGTACGCTCTGTGATTTATATATCTTGACATTGTAGCTGTGGAGTTTGATTTTACTTCTTAATTGAGGAGATGGGCGATGCGAAAGTTTTGTTTCTTTCTTACATTACTTATAGTATTAAGTATTACCCCAACGACATTTGCCTTAACATCGGCCTATTTCAGTGAAAGCGCTTTTTTAAATGCCATTGCACCGGGATACTATTTAGAAAACTTCGACGACTATACCTACGGATCTTATACTAACGGTCCTTTGGGTTTTGGGCCTGTTAACGGTTTTTCTTACACGATGTCTGCAACAAACGATCTATTTTCCGGATATAGTAATATGTCAACAAATATGGAATCTGATGCATTGAACATTGATTTCACCGGTTCGCCTGTTACGGCGGTCGGCGGATATTTCTGGCCGACAGACGAAGAGGGCGAAGATCTTACCGGCCCTATCTCTGTGTCACTGAGCGATGGGTCAGGTGTTTCTCATGTTAATTTACCATCGGCAGGTTCAAGTACATTTCTGGGTTTTGTCACTGATGGTGCAGCTTTCACATCGATGTCTGTCAGTAGTTCGGGTCTTAACGATTGGTTTCCTACAGTAGACCATTTTTACGTAGGACAACAGATTCCGGCACCGGGGGCACTTCTGTTAGGTGGCATAGGTGCGGGCCTTATCGGCTGGATGCGAAGACGCAGAGCGATTTAAATCGCGTTTTGGTTCGTCGCTTGTAACTCAACTCCATATTTATCGATTTTCGCCTTTCACGGGATCCGAATTCTTCCTTGATTTGCCCTCGGCATCGTATAAAGTCAGACCGTTTACGCCATTTAAATTGAAACGTCTCTTTTTGTTACCATCATAACACTTAATACTAAGCGTACTATTTCCGCCTCTTCCCGAACCTTCAAGGCGAAGGCCTGTCCAGGGCTGAAGGCATATCTGTCCTGATCCCTGCAAGTCATACAGGCGAAGACCGTTACGGGCCTGAAGGCTGCCCGTTTCCTTTTCTTCCGAGTAAAGACGAAGACCGTTGTTCGATTCCAGTGACACTCTTGATCTATATCTAATATTCCCGTCGGAAAAGTACACGCCGTTACCGCTCATGTGACCCTCAAACCGGCTTGTCTCATCATACACGCTCAGTCCGTTGTGAAGCTCAATCGATGTTCGCGGCAGGCCTGCAGCGTTATAGAAATACAGGCCGTTTGATTGCACGAATGGCACACTTTCTTCAGGCTGCGGCCGACTACCGGGCCTGTCAGATGCTACTAATCTGCACACTACCTTTCCATCTGTATTGAGGAATGTCAGACTTGGTGCGTCGGTTTCCATTGAAAGCCTGGCCCGGAAATTGCCGTCCGAATCGACAAGAACAAATCCTTCGCAGGCAATAACCTCTTTCTTTTGTACCTGCGGCGTTTGTTGAGCCTGGACTTTCTGCACGCCGGAAAGCATAAACCAGATAAACAAACCAATCATGCCGCTCAGTAAGACAAGGCTACTGATTACCTTAATATTGTGATTCTGTTTTTCCAGGAGATCCAGGCGTTTCAATATTTTTTGAATATCCGAATTTGACATCTCGATTACCTTTCAATAAAAATCCTCAATTAAAATCGCCCCTGTATGAAAGGCTATAATTCAGCGTGTGGTAACAGGTATTTTTGCCCTGATACCTACCGTTTTTTTTCGGAATAATTGACTTTTCGAAAACTGCTCCAAGCCTTCAATTAACGCCGCTTAGGAAGCTTTATATATTTATTTCAGAATGTTATCTTTTGCTGCTGGCTTCTTGAACCTTCCACGGGGAATATATTATCAGACGTTAATCTATTTGTCAGTAATTTTATAATAAAAAGATGGAAGATTGCCACGGCTACTTCGTTAAAGCTACAAAGCCACGCGATGATATTTGAATCGATACGACACATTTGGTCCTTGACAAAAGCGTCTTTTTCGGGTATAATAATAAAAGCATGGAGGGGAGGTCAGATTGTCAATTTGCATATCAGTTTTCTGGCCGAACAATAGAAAAGATGATGCTCATTTGAAGTCACACCACCGGGGGAAAGTCATCGAAGCTTCACTTTTTGCCGCAGTCAGGAGGGAAAATCCGAGTGAATTTTAGCAGAAAGATGAAAGATATGAAAAAATTAATTATCGCTTCGATGTCACTTGCGCTGCTTATGTGCTTCAATAACGCAGCGCGTGCGATTCCGACATTCTCCCAGTGGGATGATGCCGGTAATCAGGATCCTCTGTGGACTCCGATGATTGTTCATGAGCTGGGAGTGAATCCGCCCGGTGCGGCCCTATTTCCACAAAATGAACTGATATCGGCCTACTACTACCCGGACGTCGGATATACACCATGCTCGCAAACCCCGGACAATCCGAATCTCCCAAATCCGCTCGTTGGAATTACCAACATGACCAATATAAGCTGGACGAGTGTCTGGTACGTGGCGGATTTTTATTCAGGTGCAATACCTCCAATGACCAATGATGACGGCTGGATCAACGGCGGGCGGGCATTTAAGATTGACAGTTACGGATTAAATACGCCGTTAATCTACGAGAGTATAGCGTTCAACGGCATCTTCGAACCCGGCGAAACCTGGGAGTTTGTTATTCAGGACTACTTCAATATGTACGGATTATCACCTGCAGCTTTTTCCACGGTAGGTGTTCCGAGTTTCCCGGACCTGTTGTCATCGGGTAGTATCGTCGCCATCCCTGCACCGGGCGCGTTTGTTTTATGCGGTCTCGGCGCTTCTCTGGTGGGTTATATGCGAAAACGCAGATACATCTAAGACAATCAGACAATCAACATAAGAAAAAAAGGGCTGATCTGTCGCTATCGGCAGCCGCCCTTTTCTTTTTGCGCACGCCGCGGTGGCAAACTTTGATCCAACTACCCGCCCGGTGGGGCAAAAAAAAGGGAAATTGCCGAACAAACAGCCGGATATATTCGTTTTTTTCAATACTTGATATTAGCGCCAAATGCCTGTAAAATACCGGCCTTCCGGTAAGGGTATTTTGCCGGGATGAGTCAGTTTTGAAATGTATTCGATTGCGGCAAAAAGCAATCGATTGAAATGTAAAAAGGGGAAAATTATCTAAAAAAACGATTTTTTGGAGCCGAATATGATTAAAATCCTGATCACAGACAAACTCGCACAGGAAGGTATTGACCTGCTTAACGGAACCGACGGCGTCGAGGCCGTCGTTAAAACCGGAATAAGCGAAGACGAGCTGGCGCAGATAATCGGCGAGCATGACGGCCTGATAATCCGCAGCGGCACGAAAGTAACCGCCAAAGTGCTGGAAAATCCCGGCAAGCTCAAAGGAGTCGCGCGTGCCGGCGTCGGCGTCGATAATATCGATATCCCGGCGGCCACCCGTAAAGGTATCCTGGTTATGAATACTCCCGGCGGAAACACGCTCAGCGCCGCCGAACATACGATGGCCCTTATACTGTCGCTGAGCCGGAACGTCGTTCCCGCCTGCGCGAGCCTCAAGGGCGGCGCCTGGGACAGGAAAAAATACATGGGCAACCAATTGAACAACAAAGTCCTCGGTCTTATCGGCCTGGGCCGCATCGGTATGGCCGTAGCGAAAATGGCGATGGGTTTCAACATGAAAATCTTAGGTTATGACCCGTTCGCGGCGCCAACCGACGCCGAGAAGCTCGGAATAGAAGTCTGCGATAAAATCGAGCGGATTTTCAAAGAAGCCGACTACATCAGCATCCACGCGCCGAAAAACGAGCAGACGCTGAACCTGATAGGCGCCGAGCAGATTGAGATGATGAAACCAACGGTGCGATTAGTCAATTGTGCCCGCGGCGGAATTATCAACGAAGATGCGCTTTACGACGCCCTTGCGAAGAAGCGAATCGCCGGTGCGGCACTGGATGTTTTTCCGAAGGAGCCGCCGGAAAACACCCGCTTCAGCGAATTGGAGAATTGCGTCGTCACTCCACACCTCGGCGCCAGCACGGAAGAAGCGCAAATCGAAGTGGCAGTCGAAGCGGCACAAATTCTCGTTGACGCGATCAAAGGCGGCCCGATCAGAAACGCTCTTAACGCACCGTCAACCGCCGGAGCAATGCCGGTGATTGTGAACCGGTACGCAGAGCTTGCCAAAAGAATCGGCACCGTAGCCAGTACGATTGCACCCGGGCAGATTAAGGAAGTCCAGGTCCAGTATCGCGGCTCCATCGCCGAGATGGACGTCGAGCCGGTGACTTTGAGCTTCGCGATGGGCTTGTTGCAGAAGCATTTCGAGATGCCGCTGAACATGGTCAATACGCCGGTATTAGCCAAAGAACGCGGCATAAGCATCGACGAAACCAAAAATGCCGAGGTCAAGGACGTCGTATCGAGCTTCAGCGCCAAGGTCTCTACCGACAAAGTGACGCGAACGATTACAGGCTCTGTATTCGGCGGCTCGCTGCTGAGAATAATCGAAATCGACGGCTTCAACACCGAGGTAACGCCGCACGGAACTGTTCTTGTCATCTTCAACGACGACAAGCCCGGCGTTATCGGCGCGGTCGGAACAGTCTGCGGCAAACATAACATCAATATCTGCACCATGGGCGTGGGTCAAAAAGCCGAGGAGCAGAAAGCGGTCCTTGCCGTCAGTCTCGACAAGGCCCCGAGCGACGAAGCCATTGAAGAGCTCGGCAAGCTGGAATTCGTAAACGAGATATACGTCTGCAAGCTGGATTGAAGCTCCGCTTTATTAGTTCAAATAAGGACATGAAAATGACTGAGCCGCTCATTATAAGTGTAAGCGGGATGCGGGGCATTATCGGCGAAAACCTCACCGCTTCGGTCGCTGTCGAATACGGCGGCGCCTTCGGGACTTTCCTGAAAGAAAGCAATCCCGACTCACGGCTTTCGGTTTGTATCGGCACGGATTCGCGCCCGAGCGGACAAATGTTGAAATCCGCGGTGACGGCCGGCCTGACCGGCGCCGGAGTCGATGTGATTGATTTAGGACTGGTGACAACACCCTGCGTCGGGATAAGCCTGCGCCAGCTCGGCTGTGCAGGCGGCGTTGTCATCACCGCTTCGCATAATCCCATCCGGTATAACGGCATAAAGTTATTGCTAAGCAACGGCATAGCTCCGAGTCCGGAAGTCACGGCGAAAATCAGGCAAATCTATTTCGATAAAAAAATTATTTTCGCCGATTCGACCGACTGCGGCAAAGTGACTTGTGACGACATGGCCGACGACAGGCATATCTCCAAACTTCTGGCGATAATCGACAAAGAGAAAATCGCCAACAGGAAATTCAAGGTCGCCTTAGACAGCGTCAACGGCTCAGGCGGACGAGTGACAAAGAAACTTTTAGCGGAATTAGGCTGTGAAGTTTTTGCCGTAAACGAAGAGCCGACCGGCCTTTTTCCTCATAATCCGGAGCCTACGGCCGCGAACCTGGCTGATTTCTGCCGCACCGTTAAAGCCGAGGGAGTAGATATCGGTTTCGCTCAGGACCCTGACGCCGACCGACTGGCAATCGTGGACGAAAACGGCAGTTATATCGGGGAGGAATATACACTCGCCCTTGCGGCGAAATATATCTTCAGCAAAAAGACCGGTAAAGCTGCGGCAAATCTTTCGACATCCAGAATGATAGACGATATCGCCCGTAATGCCGGCGGCAGCGTCATACGCACGCCGGTCGGCGAGGCCAACGTAGCCTCGGCGATGCTCGATAACGATTGTATCATCGGAGGCGAAGGCAACGGCGGCGTAATCGATTTGCGAGTCGGGCCGATTCGCGACAGCCTCGTGGGGATAGCTTTGGTATTGCAATTGATGGCCGAGACCGGCAAATCGATAAGCGAGCTGGCCGGGGAAATCGGCGGCTATTACATGAGCAAAGAGAAATTTTCCGCCAATCAGGAGCTGGCGCGGCGGATTCTCGATTCGGCAAAAAAAGTTTTCACCGGGGCAAAGCTCGACGCGACTGACGGCTGTCGGTTCGATTTCGACGACGGCTGGCTGCACATCCGTCCGAGCAATACCGAGCCTGTGATGCGAGTTATTGTCGAGGCGAAAGACCGGGTCACAGCCCAAAAATATATCGATGCGATTATGAAAATACGCGGCGAATCGACGGAATAAAGCAGCGATGAAGGCAGATAAACTGGAAATCATCGGCAGACAAATCAAGTCCGTGACATACACGGGTATGGCGGCAAATTTAGTGCTATCCGTCCTGAAACTCGTTATCGGGCATCTCGCCGGCTCTCTTGCCCTTGTCGCGGACGGGCTTCATTCCGTTTCCGATCTGGCCACGGATGCGGCAGTCCTGCTGGGCGTTTTGTTAGGCGCAAAAAAAGCCGATAGCGGCCATCCTTACGGGCACGGGCGAGCGGAGACTTTTGCCAGTGTCGTTATCGCTCTGGTTCTGATTGTGGTCGGCGGGGCCATGATTTATTATGCCACTCTGGCAATCGCCAGAGACGAAACAACTGCCGTCAATTACGCCGTACTGGTCGCCGCCGTCATTTCCATCGTGGCAAAGGAGTGGCTATACAGAATTACCCGGCGGATCGCAATCAAGTCTCACAGCCCTTCGTTGTATGCAAACGCCTGGCATCATCGCAGTGACGCACTAAGCTCGATCGCCGTGGTCGTCGGATTCATCGCGCTGGTATTTAAGTTCGGACACGGCGACCAGGTTGCCGCGATTACCGTCGGCCTGTTAATCATCTGGGTCGGAGTGAAAGTCATCGGCGATGCTTTCCGGGAGCTTGCCGAAGGAGCTATCGACAAAGAGACCATCGGCCAGATAGAGCAAATCATCAACGACAACCCGGACATACGTCACTGGCATAAATTGAGAGCACGGACGGTCGGCAGGGAAGTCTTTCTCGATTTGCACATACTCGTGGAACCCGATTTGAATGTTTCCGCCGCCCATGAGATTTCGGAAAATCTGGAAAAGGCCCTCGATGAGCAAATAATCCGCCCGATTAACATCACCGTTCACATCGAGCCGGATGTTCCGGAAATGCGAAAGTAAATACATACCCAGACACGACCGCTGCCCAAGTCGTGGTTTATAATAAAATATATTTTTCAAAGATTGACATTCATATTTCATATATAGTAGTATTGTCTTAAGTTTTTAAGAATTAAGTCTTTCTAAAACTGACAATGCATTTTTTCAAGCCGCTAATAGGGTATTAATTATGTTTAATCGGATAAAAATTAGGAATCTCAGAGCTATAACCGAATTAGAGATTGAGAATCTAGGTCAGGTTAACCTTTTTGTAGGCCAGAATAATTGTGGTAAAACAACATTGCTTGAAGCTTTATTCTTTCTTATTGGTGCCACTAATCCCAAACTTCCCATCAATGCAAATATCTTTAGAGGTCTTGGCTTCTTAAGAAATGAATGGTGGGAAACATTCTTTCACAATTTTGATTCCACATCGAATATCATTGTTTCGGGAACAGTTAGCAATTCTAAAGAAGAACAAAAATTAGTAATTCGTCCCGTAATAGAAAAACAAATCTTTGCTGAAAGTGTATCCCCGGATATGGTTTCAATTAACGTAAATGGTGGAGATTCTAAGCCAGCATTCAGACATGAGGGTCTTGAACTTTTATTTACGAGTTCACATGATCCTACAATCAAAACCCAATCAAGAATCATTTTGAAAGAGGACCAACTTTTAACAGAAGGAACAAGAGAAAGCTCAATTCGAGGAGTTTTTGTAGGTCCTTCGACGAAGTTTGATTGGACGCCGAGATTCTCTTCTATCCAGAGAAAGAAAAAAATCAATGAACTTATATTGTCTCTAAAGGAAATTGATCCGTCTATAATAGATATTAGGCTTAATGATGTTAGGATATTAGAAGTTGATGTAGGGCTATCTGGTCTAATACCAGTTAATTTACTTGGAGGTGGGGTACTCAATTTCTTATCTGTTGCGCTCGCTATGCTCGATAGCAAAGACGGCATTGTTTTAATAGACGAAATAGAAAATGGTCTTCATTATTCAACGCTTCATAAGCTATGGCAACTCATTTTCAGTTGGTCGCAAGATTTGAATGTTCAGGTTTTTATTACATCACACTCTAATGAGTGCGTAAAAGCTTTTAACAATTCTGTTGATAAAACATTATTTGGCTCAGAAGCAAAGATGTTTCGCATTGAAAGGAAGGATGAGATTTTTAGAGCGGTCGAATATTCTAAAGAGAATCTTTCAGAATCTATTGAAAGCAATTGGGAGGTCAGATAATGCCTGATCCCACCCCGAAACGTATTACTTCGAAAAAAGTAATAGCTGTAGAAGGACAAGATGAAAAAAACTTCTTTGATAAACTACTGAAATATTTAGGATTCCTTGATTTCCAAATTGAGGATGTTGGCGGCAAAGGCAATTTCCCTGATAAATTTCCAGCCTTATTAAAAACTACTGGTTTCTTCAATGCAGATGGCTCTCCGTTTGTTACACATCTTGTGATTATTCGTGATAAGGATAAAGACCAAGCATTTAAAAGTATTGTGGGGATAGTGAGAAAAGAAAACCTCACTCCTCCTGAAAATAATGGGCAATTTTCAGAAGCTAATCCAAAGGTTGGTATATTCATAATGCCCGGAGATACGGTTGAAGGTACAATGCTTGAGGATTTGTGCTTGAAAACAGTAGAAGACCACCCAGCTATGAAATGTGTGAATGAATTTGCTTCTTGTGTATCTAACTTACCAGCACCACCAAAGAACATATCTAAGTCAAAAGCCACCGTATTCAAGGCACTAACATTTCTTGCAACACAACCTGAAAATGTAGACTGTGTTGGTTTAGCTGCCCAAAAGAACTATTGGAATTTCGACTCTCCTGTACTTGATGAATTAAAACAATTCCTGAATAATCTGAAATAATGTTGTAAACGTCATATTATTAAGTCTGCAAACGAGAGATTAATTTTCAGTGGAGTTCCCCAGTTAAAAAAGTAAAAATCTTAAAAAATCAAGTTATTTGCTATCTTTGAAGTTCCACCATTTGAGCAGTTTCGGGTCATGACTGTCATTCGAGGCGTAATATACAGCGCAACGTAGTACATATAGCATGCACCTATCGACCGGACCGGCTTTGTAACGGCAGAGTTTTCGATAAAGCTTCTCGGGATCTGCGCCTTCGAGGTCGCTTACCCGGCGAATCCCAATCTCGCCAAGAGTCCGGGCGATGTTTTTGCCCACGCCGGGGATTTCTTCCAATTGTCTCGAAGCCGTATTTTTCATACTTTCAACCTTTGTTCCAATCTCGTTTTCGAGGCGGCGGATTGCAGACGTTTTTTAATTATAATATGCCGTGATGCCCGAACAAGTCGCCAGCCAACAAATTTTCGCCGCTACAATTGTAAACGGCAAGAATAAACTTGCAATTTCTTTCAGGCAGGAATACAATGCCTTGCCTTTAAGAACCCTGTAGGTTTAGAAAGGATAGTCTTATAAATGAGTTTTGAAGGTTTTTTCAATCCACAATCTGTGGCCATCGTGGGGGCTTCCCGCCAGAAAGGCAAAGTCGGCTACGAAATCCTCGCAAATATGATTGAGGCCGGCTATCCCGGCGAAATATACCCGGTCAACAGCAAGGCCGAAGAAATCGAGGGCCTTAAGTGCTACCCCGACCTTATCTCCATCGGCGAAGTTCCGGAACTTGTCATTCTGGTCATACCGGCAAAAGTTGTCCCTGCCGTAATGGAGCAATGCGTCAAAATCGGGACAAAATCGGTAGTTATCATCACCGCCGGTTTCAAAGAGGTCGGCAAGGAAGGCAAAGCCCTTGAAGATAAGGTCGTTCAAATCGCCAAACAAGGCGGTATTCGCGTCATCGGCCCGAACTGCCTCGGACTAATCGTCCCGGCAAACAAACTAAATGCCAGCTTCGGCGGCGACCTCCCGGCCGAGGGAGCTATCGCATACCTTTCGCAATCCGGAGCATTACTTGCGGCGATTCTCGATATTGCTAACGCCAACGGTATAGGCTTCAGCAAGCTGGTCAGCATCGGCAACAAGGCCGATGTG
>JAFGBG010000005.1 GCA_016933295.1 Sedimentisphaerales bacterium
GCCAAGCCTGACGTGAGGCCGAAGTGCCGAACGGGTGAAAATTGAAGTCTATTTTGTTTGAGTAAGATGCGGCTTATGAAGAATCTCAATTTAAAATTAGCATTATTGGCTATCCGAACCAGCTATTTGGCTTCAAACAGCAATTTAGACGGTATTTGCCATGACAATAAAGACCAAATCTATCAATTCATTTTGTGCCTATGTGCCTGTGTGCCTTTGTACCTTTGTGCCTATGTGCCTCTAAACCTATGTGCCTGTGTGCCTTTGTACCTTTGTGCCTGTGTGCCTGTGTGCTCTGTGGCGAAAAAAAATGAAAAACGAACCCAATTTTGTTAGGGGGTAGCGGTTAGCGGACAGCGTATAGTTTTTAAATGCTTAATTTTAAGTTAGTTATGTCAATAATAATTCGTAAAGCTTCTTTGTGCCTATGTACCTTTGCACCTGTGTGCCTATGTGCCTCTAAACCTTTGTGCCTATGTGCCTTTGTGCCTATGTGCCTATGTGCCTTTGTGCCTTTGTGCCTCTAAACCTATGTGCCTGTGTGCCTGTGTGCTCTGTGGCAAAAAAATGCAAAACGAACCCAATTTTAAGATGGGTAAATTTTGCCGCTTGATTCTGTTCATGAATGCTGTTTGTTACAAAAAAACAAAGAATACTTAATGACAAGCAAAGGAATTTGTGCTACGTTAAATCTCACGGACGCTGTTATTAGCGAAGGCGAAAGATTTGGTTAAGGAATAAAAGCACAGGAGAATAAAAATGAAAAAATGCATTTTGGTTTTAGGATTACTGGCGATAGTAATATCCGCCGGCTGCAATTCCGATATCGTATGCACCGAACGAATGAAAATGCTCGAACATAAGTGCGTTTATCTTGCGCCTCTCAACAGCGAAGACCCGCATGTAGGGCAGGTTTTGCGGGACGCTCTCGAAAAAGAGTTTCTCCGGCAGGGAATCGCAATCTGCGACTCCGACACGGCTACTGTTTTTATAACCGGCTCGACTTTCCTTACTATACGCGGCTCGGGAGCAGCGGCTGGCCAGTCAATTGAAAGTATATCTCTGATTGCAAGGGACAGCGCCGGTGACATTTTGATGTCGGCTTCCTATGACAACAAAGACCGTCTCACCGCCGGCAAGGTGGCCAGGGAATTCGGCACGGCCCTTGCCAAAAAGCTCAAATAAAACATCAGTGACAATTTAGAGAATTCTATTCGTTCCGGGGCTTTTTTGTCTTTTCATACATCTCAAGGTCGAAAATCAGGATGCCCCTTCCGACACCGGCGGGGTCACCTCTTTTGGCGTACTGGAACGCCATGTATCTCCCGTTGTCACTGACTACCGGATTCGTGGATTTGTACCCGGGATAATCGGCAAAAAAAGTCACGCGTTCCGTCCGGCCGGAACCATCCAGGGCAAGCTTGTAGATGTCGTTGTAATGGATTCCTTTGAGAATATGTTTATCGCACTCGACGAGCGTATGCTTGCCGTCCGGAAAGATACCTTCCGGCTCATCATACTGTTTCGGAGCCAGCGAATAGTTGACGACTTTGCCCGTCTCGATGTCGAGGCCCATGACTTCCGTGCCCTGATAATTGTATGCGGTGAAAATCAGCTCCTTCTCGTCCGGCGGGCGGAAATTCTGTGTTTCGAGGTAGCACTCAAATGGCAGATTACGGACATCTAAAATCTTCCTCTTATTCGCCAATTCGGATTTGCCCTGTTTATAAACGATATCGGCGAGATAGAAAGCATTCCGCTGCGTCCAGGCGATTCGCATATTCCTGCGTGACACGGCGGGACCTTCGGAGCACTTTTCGCCGAGCGGCACCGGCGGACCTGAAAGGTCCTTGTTCAATACCCACAACTCGGCGTTTGTTTCGCTGCGGCTGGCCTGCGGGTCGTTTACGTCGAATCGCCTCGCGCCGGAAAGAAGAATATCGCCGTTTGCCAGATACAAGGCTCGAGTATAGCCTTCGTGGTAGTAGTGGTGAGTCTTTGGTCGGATTATTTTTGTTTCCAGCTCCACTTCATAGACGTCACCGAAAGTTTTTTCGATGAACAAAATGCGTTTGCCGTCATGCGAAAAATCCGCTCTCTGGCCGAATTGAGTGACTCGCTGAATATGCGGCGGCAGCTCATCCAGCGGCGATTTATCCTCCTGACTCTGCTGTCCCGCATGGCAACTTAGAACCAAAACTGCCGCAAAAACGAAAACCGGAATTATGATTTTTCTGTTCCACATATTGTTCTCCTTCTTATCAAGTTTCGTAACATTTCGTTTGATGATTAACCGCCAGGATTTTTCGCAGGATACTTATCAGTGTTTTCGGCTCGAAATAATTCTTCTCCGGACGCATATAAATCACGTTCGGCTCTGGAACCCGAATTTCACCGCGGGCTTTCGAAAACATTGCCGCGGCATTGCCTGTGAAATTCTTCTCGAATGTAAAAATAATATCAAGGCCGGAAGTTATGATGCTTTTGATATGATGCCCGCTTGCCATAATTCGCAATTCCGCCAAATCCAGTAGCATATCCACTTCGTCCGGGACCGGGCCGTAAACATCCGCAAATTCGGCACGGATTTGTTCGAGGTCGTCGGCGACTTTTGCCACGGCGATTTTTCGATAAGCGTCCAGCCGGTTTTTGCCGACGGGGATATAATCTTTCGGTATAAAAGTGGCGAATCCCAAATCGACGACCGAGGTGGGTATCACCTCGACCGGCTCATTTTTCAATCTTCTCACGGCGTTTGCCAGCAGCTCACAGTACATCTGGTAGCCCACCGTCTGGATATGGCCGGACTGCTCAGGCCCCAGTATATTGCCGGCGCCTCGAATCTCCAGATCTCGCAGCGCAATTCGAAAGCCGGCCCCCAAATGAGAATATTCCTCGATGGCTTTCAATCGCTTTGCGGCAAGCGGCGTAATCGGACGCGACATCGGCAGCAGCATGTAGGCATAGGCCCGATGCTTGTATCGCCCTACCCTGCCGCGAAGCTGGTGCAGTTCGGCAAGGCCGAACCTGTCGGCATCGTCGATAAAAATCGTGTTCGCGTTGGGTATATCGAGTCCCGATTCGATAATCGTCGTGCATACGAGCACGTCGATTTTGCCCATAACAAATTGAATCATTGCCGTTTCAAGCTCGCTCTTTGACATCTGACCGTGTGCGATGCCGACCCTGGCGTCACCGGCAAGCTTTCGGATTTCCCATGCTTTCTTCTCGATTGTCTTGACCCGGTTGTGCAGGAAAAAAACCTGCCCCTGTCGGTTTAACTCCTGATAAATCGCCCGGGCGATGAGGCGTTTGTCGTATGCCGTGACTTTGGTAACGATGCTTCTCCTGTCCAGCGGCGGTGTTCCCAGCGAGCTTATATCCCGCAGGCCGAGCAGTGACATGTGGAGCGTTCTCGGAATCGGCGTGGCCGTCATCGTGAGAATATCGACGTTAACGCGCAGCTTTTTGAGCTTCTCTTTGTGCTCGACGCCGAAACGCTGCTCTTCGTCTATGATTAAAAGGCCGATGTCCTTAAAGTCGACGTCTCCGCTGAAAAGCCGATGTGTCCCAATTAGTATATCGACTTTGCCGGCTTTTGTGCGGGCGATGATGTCCCTGGTTTCTTTCGGCGTTTTGAAACGATTCAAAACCTCGATCCAAACGGGAAAATCGGCGAACCGCTCGGTAAAAGTTCTGCCGTGCTGTACGCTCAAAACAGTGGTAGGCGTCAGGACGGCGACCTGTTTGCCATTCTCGATAGCCTTAAACGCCGCTCGCATGGCAAGCTCGGTTTTGCCGTAGCCGACGTCGCCGCAAAGAAGTCTGTCCATGACAAAAGGCTGCTGCATGTCGGCTTTGATTTGCTCAACGGCGGTAGTCTGATCGGGTGTCTCCTGGTAGGCGAACGATTCCTCGAATTCCACCTGCCAACTCGAATCTTCCGAGAATGCGATACCACCGGCAGCCTGTCTCTTCGCCTGAACTTCGAGCAGCTCCGCCGCAAGGTCGTTAACGGAGCGTGTGACTTTCTCTTTTTGCCTGAGCCATTTTTTGGAGCCGATTTTGCTGAGCTTAGGCCGTGAGGGACTTGTGCCGATGAACTTCTGTACCAAAGCAATATTACGAACCGAGACCTGGATTTTTACTTTGTCGGCGTATTCGATAGTAAGGTATTCGTTCGTGCCGGTTTTCTCGCGGATAGTTTCTATCCCCAGGAACTTTCCTATGCCGTAAGAAGTATGCACGACATAATCGCCCTGCTGCAAATCGCCGAGGCTTTCGATAGGCGCGGTCGCCCGCGCGGGTCTTCGTCTTTGCCGGAGTGTATATTGTCCGAAAAGCTCATGGTGACTTATAACAATAGTCCTCAGGGAATTTATGACAAAACCCTGATGTATAAAACCCAAAATCAATTTAAACCGAGACGGAATTTCCTTGTTGATGTCCCTGATAATTTCGGAGACACGCTTGATTTCCGCCGGGCTTTCGCAGTAGAGACGGATGTATTTGCCCCGCTTCGACTCCGCCACCAGCTCCTCGAGCGCGGCTTTATGACCGGCCCAGACCGAGGTTGCCTTATGCTGATATTGTTGAACGCTCTTTATATCGACCTTGACAAAATCCTCAGACTGCGATGTAGCGAACCTGCACAGGTGCAATTGTGTGAATTTCTTCGCAGCGGCGAAAATATCCGCCCATTTATACAAGCCGGCAGTATCTTCGGACCTCGCCAAAAATACCTGCGCTACTTCCTGTATTTCGTTCGGCTCTTCGAAAATAATTATCGTCTCTTCCGGCAGAATATTAAGGAAAAGATCTCTTTGCTCCGTGGTGTTCCCGCAAACAGCCGTTACTACTGTTATGCTCTCTATCTGCCGACTCGAACGAAGTGTATCCAGATTAATCTCGCGGATACTTTCGACAGTATCGCCGAAAAACTCGATCCGGAAAGCTTCGGCGTTCTGATATATCTGCTGTTCTTCTTTGCCGGACAGTGTCTTTTCGTTGATCAGCGGCGCGTAAATGTCGATAATTCCGCCGCGTCTGGCAAATTGTCCCGGCAGATCAATGCCGTCAACGCGCTCGAACCGATTTCTTACAAGCCACTCGAGAAGTTCTTCCGGCGAAAGCTGTTTTCCAACGTGCAATCGCAGACTACCGGCTTCTATGGCCCGCGGCTCAGGTATCGGCTGGCAAAGGGCCTGAATCGAAGACGTGACAAAAAAATGATTACCATCCCGGTTATATTCGCGGCTGGAAATTCTCGAAACGAGCTTGAGCCTTTGCGCCCGAACTTCATCTGTCGCGTCGGCTATGTCCTCACGGCCTTCCCATGCGTTCAAAGGCTCGACTTGTTCACATCCGAACGTATGAACATCGTCGGCGACCTTTTCGGCGTCATCGATATGGGGGCAGATATACAAAATCGGACGGGAAATTGTTGTTGCGATATAAGCACTGAGGCATCGAGCGAACGATCCCCATGTTCCCTCGACTTTGACAATATCCCCGGTGTCGGCGGAATTTTGAAGCCGTGCGATAACCTGCCTGACGATTTTGTCTTGCCCGAGATCCATACGGGTATTTTACGTCAAAATATCCTATTAAACAATGTTTCGTTCTCACGGATGAAAATAAGAATGTTCGTACTTTCATCGATAATCATCACCGAAATTACTGCTAAGAACATAATCGTTTCAGTATTTTCCGGAATATTTTTGAAATATATTGAAATATCTGGAAAAAGAGTGTAATATATATGCAAAAGGTGGTAGTTAGAAGGACCTGTGAATTTGGCATCATTTGGTGTGTCTGGTTTTCATGCCAATTAAAAACGACCATAGATGATATAAATAAACAGGCGGCAGCTTTATCTTTTGAAGATACTATTTTTGAAGGTTGGGGTAAAATGAACCACGCAGGAAGATACGCTAAACACGACGTACATGCATTTACATTAATCGAACTTTTGGTGGTTATAGCTATCATCGCCCTTCTGTTGGGAATACTGATGCCGGCTCTGCAAAAGGTCAAGGAAACGGCGAAGGAAACTATCTGCAAATCAAATTTAAGAGGTGTAGGCTTCGCCGTGTTGATGTATCTGGAAGACAACGAATACAAGCTCGCCAATCCTCGGAACGCCAACGGTTTCCTCTGGTATAACGGAGCAGGTGATGTGCGAACAACCAGCGACAGCGATGCTTACTGGGGTGTATCTTATATAGACTACCTGAAAAACACCAAGGTATTCGGATGTCCGAGTCTGCGTCGTGTGCCGGAATTAATCTATGATGTTGATCCCGACGCCATTCAGGAAGCGGCATATAGTCTTAACGGATATTCAAGGGGAGTAAATACAAACGATATAAAACCACATTCCGAGTATATAATATGTCACGATCATGCCGAACCGAGAATCGAACAAGGCAGCAATGATATGTTCTACAACGACGGGCCGGGCACCAAGAATTTACTGCATTACAGAGAGGGAGGCCATCGGTCGAAATTCTATCGAGATATTTTCAGACACAATATAAGATACAACGAGGCTTTCAGCACCGGCGGAAGGGCAAATATCCTGTGGCTGGATGGACATGTCAGCTCCCTGGAGGAAACAACCGGCGACGATGTGCGCGAAAAATGGTACACGGCAGGTAATGAACAGAACCAGGGCTGGTAAAAATTCACAAACTGTGGAAGGAATCCAAATATCAAATTCTTTGTGATCAAAAAACAGACAATTTGAGTCTGCTTAAATCCAATCTTCATAAGTTGACAATCACATCACATTAAAGAAAGATATTTGTAAATGTTGAAGTTTTTTCTCTCTCGAAAGTATTTAACTGCTCGTTATCACCATATACACATTCTATTAAAGATTATCCGCTCAGGCTTATGCCGCAAAAAAGGTTTCTCTTGAAAATCGAACTTTTTCAGCTTATATTCCTTATAAAAACCGTTGGAAATGCAGGTCATTCTTAATATAAAAATTATGTGCCGTCGTATTTCAACCTTTATAAATTGGAGCAGTAGTATAAAAGCAAATCTTTTATTAATAACAATAATTTTCGCTCTGTTTTCCAAAGTAGCAACGGCGAAAGGAACAAATTCCCGTTCGGACATCGGGAAAAATGAAAACTCGCCCGGAGAATACAAACTGGTCTGGGCGGATGAATTCAATAACGACGGTCCTCCCGATCCGTGCAACTGGACGTATGAGCGAGGTTTTGTCCGGAATCAGGAACTTCAGTGGTATCAGACGGAGAATGCACGTTGCCAAAACGGCCTGCTTATTATAGAGGGCCGACGCGAACGAAAACCGAATCCAAAATATAATCCCGCAAGTTACGACTGGATAGAAAACAGAGAATTTGCCGAGTACACATCAACAAGCATGACAACACGTAATTTACATAGCTGGCTGTACGGGCGTTTCGAGATGCGGGGACGAATCGATACTCGCGACGGTCTATGGCCGGCCTTCTGGACTTTGGGCATCGAAGGACGTTGGCCGAGTAACGGCGAAATTGATATTATGGAATATTATCGCGGTACACTTCTGGCTAATGCCACCTGGGCGTCAAATAAACGCTTACAAACGATAACGGACGACACCAAAAAACCGATAACCGAATTCAATGATCCCAACTGGTCCGAGAAATTTCATATATGGCGGATGGACTGGGATAGTGATAATATAAGATTGTATGTGGACGATTTTCTTCTCAATATTATTGATATCAAAAAAACAATCAATAAAGAACTGCAAGGCGGCAATCCGTTCCGACAGCCGCATTATATTATCCTTAATCTTGCCATTGGAGGAACTTCCGGAGGTGATCCTTCGAGAACAGAATTTCCGGCAAAATTCGAAGTAGATTATGTAAGGATATATCAAAAGCAACAATCATCTGAGAAATGAAATAATGAGCTCATAAATACGCCGATTACATTATTTGTGAGAGGTTTGATAATGGGATTTTCTTCACTGAATAAAAAAGGTCTTTCCAAATGCCTTATTGATACCGACCTTGATCCTGAGAAACTGCATCTGCACATATCCGAACTCGATCCCGGCAAAAGTTCGCACGAAAGGCACACTCATGAAGGTATCGAGGTGATTTATGTGATATCCGGCCGGGCAACCCTGGAAATCGAGGGCAATCGACAAACTATAGGTCCAAACGAAGCAATTATCATGGACGCATCCAAAATCCACTGCGTTACGAATACCGGCAGAGAGCCATTGCGCTATATGGTAATTAAAACGAAGTGTTAATTTCCTCAATAATATCTGGGGACGAGATTTATATTATCCAAGACTATCAAAGTTTTTGGAGTACTTGTCTTTCTGAAATAATAGTGGTTAGTAGATTTAATTCTGTTATAATTATAAATGTTTCATGTAAGGTAGATTATGTGTTATTACATTTCTATAGGAATACAGCAAGAGCAATATGAGTGGGCAAAAAGATTTCTTTCTGATAACTACGAGATCCAGGAAACAAAAAATCCCTCATTTTGTGAAAAACTTGATTCCAAAAAGATTGCTTTTCTATTAACAATAAACGGCTGTTCCTGTAGCCTTTACTCAGAGGTTGATATGGAAGACTGGTTAAAGCAAAAAAGAGCAAAACTAAAAAAGAAGGGCTAATCCAAAGCAAAAGTGGACCGATCCATAGAACACATGATTGAGGTCACTCATTTCGGATTAGTTAGAAATATTATTCAGGACATATTGTATCTTGTCCAAAATACTGGTAATATAAATTTTGCGATTCATTGGTATGATGGTGATGTTGATGAAGAACAAATCAACTTCCTGGAAAAAAAGCATCTATCAACTAAAAATTTACTCAATGAAGCAAATGCAATTAAACCGGACGTGATTTATACGATATCACTTTAACAATTACCGGATATTAACAAAAACAAGGTGTTTCATAAATCAGAAAGGGAACCAATCATGAGAACATTCAAAATTAATCTGTTCATGATAATTACTATAATGCTTTTATTGTTAGGGCAAGTCTCCCCAGCAGCTGAGCGGGTGGAAACTGCCGGGATTGTGTCTTTGGAATCCGAACAAACAGCACCTTCGGTGATAGCTCATTTTCATTTAAGCGGCGTATTAAGTGAGACGGATATGGTCGATGCACTGGGATTGACCGCAGGACAAATAACATCGCTCAGGTCACTGGTCGAGCTGATGGAAAAAGCGGGCAAAGACGATGATGTAAAAGCCGTCATCCTGACCTTCGACGATATGTCTATGGGATTCGGGCAGTTGGAGGAGCTTCGGGGGGCAATCAACCGGCTTAAAGAAGCCGGGAAAAAGGTCTATGTCCATGCCGAAGAAATGAACATCCTCGTATATAGCCTGCTTTGTTCCGGCAGCAATCTCAGCATTGCGCCACAATCGGCGTTATGGTTTATCGGCATATACACCGAGTCGGTCCATGTAAAAGACCTTCTGGACAAGATTGGTGTTCGTGGGGAATTTCTTCACATGGGAGATTATAAATCCGCGGCGGAAATATTTACACGCACAGAGCCGAGCAAACCTGCCGAGGACAATATAAACTGGCTGCTCGATAGTTATTACGAATCTCTGGTGAAGATGATTTCTCAATCGCGTGGAATTTCCGCCGAACGTCTCAGAGAGCTTATCGACAACGGCCCCTACCTCGCGGAGCAGGCCCTGGAAAAGGGATTGATCGACGCGGTTGAAACTCGCGAGGAGTTTCTTGCCCGCGTTAACAGTGAAATCGAAGGTCGAGTGGTAGTTAATAACCGCTATGGACATGACGAAGCGACACAGATAGACATTGCGAATCCATTCGCAATCTTCGCCCTGCTTTCGGAAATGTTAAATCCGCCGCAAAAACCTCAGAAAGACTCCGTTGCTTTAATTTATGTCGAGGGAACTATTGTGTCGGGTCATAGTCAGCCGAGCCTGTTAGGGCAATCCGGCGGAGCTTTCAGCGGCGATATTCGCAAGGCCATCGAGACGGCCGCCGAAGACGATTCGGTCAAAGCGGTCGTGATGCGTGTGGATTCGCCGGGAGGTTCAGCCGAGGCGAGCGAGGTGATTCTCAACGCGACGAGAATGCTTAAGGGCAAAAAACCGTTTATCGTCTCGATGGGCAACGTCGCGGGAAGCGGCGGTTATTATATTTCATGCGGAGCCGATACGATTTTCGCCGACGAGGTCACTGTCACGGCATCGATAGGCGTGGTAGGCGGGAAACTCATTACCGCGGATATGTGGGATAAATTAGGTGTCAACTGGATCGGATACAAGCGAGGCGCCAATGCGGATTTTATGAGCGGTCTTCAGCCGTTCAACGAATCGCAAAATCAAAAATTAGAAGATTATATGCAGGCGATTTACGATGTATTTAAGGACCACGTGACAAAAGGTCGTGCCGACAAGCTTAAAAAACCGCTCGAAGAGATTGCGGGCGGACGCGTCTATACCGGCAAACAGGCGCTGGAACTCGGGCTTGTGGATGAAATCGGCGGCATTAACCGGGCGATCAATTATGCCGCGGCCCAAGCGTCGCTCGAGGATTACGATGTTCGAGTTATTCCGCGCCCAAAAGATATTATTTCTCTGTTAATGGAAGAATATACCGGCCAGGGAGAAAAACCAACGGATATCGCATTGCCGGATACGACGAGTCTGTTTTCCGGAAATCCGACCTTCATTAGTCTTTTCGAGCTGCTTCGGCAAATCGAGCCGCAACGCGCGAAGGCACTATATCAGGCCCTGATGCGCGTCGAATTAATCCGGCGGGAAAATGTTATAATGATGATGCCTTTCGAGCTGGTCATCAATTAGGATCACAAATCAGGGCCGATGAATGATTTGCCGGCTTCTGCGGTGCCGCCGTAGGCGCCCATATTAATTCTGCCGCCGTTCGGCGACGGCTCGGAACCGATGGGACTGCCCGGGTCACCTGCATCTATGCAGGGACTTGTGATATCGTCGATAATCCAGGTCTGAGAATTGGGATCGTATCTGCCTCCACGTGACATTAAATGAAAATCACCGTTATCGGCATCTGCAAAATAAGGTTCTGTAAAGATATTACCCTCACCCGGTCGTGGTGAGGTGCCGCTGCTGTTAGGCACATTGCTGTACCTGACACTGATTACCGACAATTCGCCGTCCCATATCTCATCGCCGTGGTCGCGGATAATACAATTGACAATCTTAAAGGTGCTCAATGCCAGAGCAGTATCGTTGTCGGACGTGCACGCCAGCGAATTTCCGTTAGACGCAGAATTATCATAGAAAGTACAGTTAGTCAATGTTGTATTACTGTAATTGGAATTGCGTATGGCGCCGCCATAGGTTTCGGCATGGTTTCTGTTGAAGATACAGTTGAACAAGTTCGGATCGGCCTGCGAATTGTTTCGTATCGCCCCGCCGCCTCCGGAAGATTCGTTTTCGGTAAATACGCAGCTTGTGAATATGGGCTCAACCTGTCCGCTGTTATATATTGCCCCGCCGTTGTAAACCGCCGCATTGCCGCTGAAGAAACATTTATCCAAAACCGGATCGGAAACGTCTTCGTCTGCGAAAATATACATAGCACCGCCCGCATCGGCCCGGTTGTCGCTGAATGTACATCCGGAAAGTGACGGGCGCGCGTTTTCCGAGTAAAATCCTCCACCGAGATACGCATTGTTTTCCCGGAATATACAGTTGATTACTGTAGGGGCGGCACATTGCCCGCAGTAAATACCACCGCCGAGCCGGCTATATCCGCCGGTGACGGTCAGCCCCGCCAAAACAGATTGAGAGCTCTCGTAGTTTTGAAATATAAATCCACGGTGCGGCTCACTTTCGGACGCTTGGCAGTCGATTATCGTATCTGCAACAATAACGGGATCATTCGGATCCGTGCTTCTGAGAGTAATAGCTTTGCCCTTGAAGTCCAGGTCCCTGTTGCCCTGGTCGGTATAAGTGCCGCTTAAAACAACCACAGTATCACCAGTCGCTGCAATATCAATGGCTTCCTGTATGGCGTCAAAAGGATGTTCATACGAACCGTCTTCGTCAGGATCGGATACGGCCGGATCACCCGGCTCGGGATCGGCGGCAGCGTCATCATCAACATAAAACGTTGAAAACGATGCCGGATCAAATATAATCGCCGGATAAAAATCGATGCCCCAACAATTTCCGGAATTTCCATATCCGTTTCGTGACTTTCCCGTCGCGATATTTCTTGCCGGATAAATGAATCCGTCCTTTTCCACCCATATTCTATACGAGCTGTTGGAAGACAGACCTTTAAAAGCGTAAATACCCCTATGATCGGTCGATGCTATAACGGGATTCTGGCTACCTGTTCTTGCATAAACTTTTGCGTTTGCCAGTGGCGTATCTTCCGCCCCGAAAACTCGCCCGCTGATAATTTCGCCGGTACCGGAGACAAATATGTTGTAAATGCAGGCATTTATCAGATGGTATTCCGTATCAGTACTATCAGGATTTACATTTGGCAGATTATACCATACATCATCTGTGCCGTACCATCCCATATTCAGATGATGGTATAACGTCGATGAATTATACCCGTATCCATCGCACAAGACGGCATGTCCTAAATTCAAGTTCGCCCCCTCGGTAATACCCAGAACAACAGGAGCCTTCGCATCAAGATTGACATTAATCATATTATTTATGACTTCGTTGACGTCATTTGCCAGGTTATATCCGAGAACGGCGTTGCCGTACATAAAAGTGTTTGTCATTTCAATTACGGCAGTCGATAGTTGTGCGGCGGAACCATTCAAGCTATATTGCATATTGCATGCAAGCCCTATATCATAACAAAGAGCTCCGATCGCCTGCCGCTGCGTTTCCGTTAGCGTCTCGCAGCTTAGATTCGGCCTTAATACCATATCGTCCCAGTTATACGGTCCGCCTGAGCCGTCTTGCCCGCGAGTAGTACGCATTTGTTCCGCACCATCTACGAAAATTGTAAACTGATGTCTGCCGATTCCTTCGACGGGATATTCATAATACCTCATCACCTGGGCGATGGTTGTAGCCAGACAGCCACAGGAATAATTCTCCGGGGTGTAATAATTAAAGCAATTTTCACCGCACGCGGTAGTCTGTCCCCATTGGCTTCGGATAAACGGCGTCACGCGAATATCACTCAGGCAGCTCAGCCCCATAAGCCCCAATCCATTTTCGGCGCTATCGGCCAAACTGAGAAAATATGACCACTTACTCCTGGCTTTCGATGAATCCGAATTTTGAACCGACGCCTGCCATTTCGAGTCTGCTTGCGCTTCGGCGTTTCTGATATTAAGGTCGTTGTTGACCAAAATCCACAACGGACTATCAGGTGATTGCTCAAATGTCCCATCGCCGGCAAATCCGATAACAGGCTCAATCGAATCGTTTGCCGAGACAATAACAAATCCCGATGGTTCAATATAAATTACATAATAAGAAACTTCGCCTGCATTATCGAAGAACGTTTCAACCTTCGATACTGCCGTGCCAATATTTGTGTCGAGAGGTTTAGAATCGGCCCTGAGCCAGCCGGTTACTACTTTTTGAGCTTCGTATGAAGTCGTAGGTTTAGCCGAGAGAGAGCCCTGCCAATCATTAAGTACGCTGAAAAGCAGTATTGACGCCGTAATGATTGTGGAAACTATGCTTCTATTTTTCATTTTCAGTTTACCCGGAGAAATGCGGATAGTTACATCCAATTTGCCGCTCACTGTGTCATTTCAGGAAGTTTTCCGACCCTCATTATAAATTGCTCACCCTTTGATCCCATCAATAAAAAAGATAAAAACCACTACTATTATTATATCTTATAAAGACATAAAGTCAAGAAATAACATAAGGTTATAAAATTCTTCTATAACCAATGCGTGGTGCGTCAGGAACCGGCAAAATACGAGAAGTCCTCAATCCGAAAAGCCGCTATTTTTGTTATCCGGCCCGATTATTCGAGAGAAATCAGACCGCCGGCGATGGCATATTTAACCAGTTCAGCTATACTTTGACTGTTAAGCTTCTGCATAACCTTTCGTCGATTAGCTTCAATAGCTTTTGCACTAACATGCAACTGTAAAGCAATCTGTTTTGTGGATTTTCCTTCCGCTATGAGCTGCAATACTTCTCTCTCCCGTTCGGTGAGTTTTTCCAGAGGCTTGTCTTTCGATTCGGAGAGAAGACAGATATAATTACCGACGATTCCTTTCGTGACTTCCGGACTTAAATATCTGCCGCCTTTGTTTACAATCCGTATGGCGCCGAGAAGTTCTTCAAACAAACATTTTTTTAGAACATAGGCTGAAGCACCGGCTTTTAGCATGTCCGTCACAAAAGCATTGTCGGAGTGTCCGGATAACGCGATAACTTTAACCTGTGGAAACAAACGGGTGATCTGACTTGTCGCTTCAATGCCGTTAAGATGAGGCATTGTAACATCCGTGATTACTATGTCAGGCTGCTTTTCATGGACGAGCTGAACTGCGGTATGGCCATTTTCAGCCTCACCTATCACTTCAATATCCGACTGAGATTCCAATAACGACCGCAATCCCTGACGGATAATTCTGTGGTCGTCAACTAATATTATCCGAACCATTACATTGCTTATCTTTCTATAGGAGGCAATTCAGACAATGTCCAATAATTCATTATTGTCGTTATTGTATCCACAATCTTTGAAGCATCCCGAGGTTTTACAACATAACCGGCAATACCAAGCTCATAAGCTCGAAGTATATCCTGATTTTTGTCGGACCCTGAAATGATAACAACAGGTACGATTCTCAGGCGATCGTCTGATTTGACAACTTCCATAAAATCGAGGCCGTCCAAACTATGCGCATTCATCCCTAAAAGAATTAACCACGGCATTCGATTATTCTGGTTTCTCAGGTAAATTAGTGCATCTTTGCCGTTATCCCAATGTATCAGTCTGCTCTTTATACCCATAATATCCAGCGCACATTTTATATTTTCCGTGTATGCGGGATCATCTTCGACTAATAATATTGGTTTATTTCCTAACACAGACTGCCCTTCCAAAACCCGATGAAATTTTTAATACAATAAATTTTTTCTATTGTGAATCTTTTCACCATGTTAATAACAAAGGCCATAGCCTGCTCCATCCCTTCTTCAAAGAAGACCTAAAATCAATGTATGAACAACACTTAGTTAGGAACAGGCCAATGGCCTAACAACACTATATATTATTAATATTATCGATAATTTTACAAAGATATGGCAAGCAGGATATTCCTCATTCCGAAATAGGAAATTCCTTCCCGGAGTATAGAGGACAAAAAAATGACGCCGATACGAATTAAAATTCCAGTGAAGTTAATCCCTCTCGTAATGCGTACTTTGTAAGCTCTGCAATAGTAAAAATATCAAGCTTGCTCATAATCCGTCGACGATTAGCATCTGCGGTTTTAGGACTGATATGAAGCAATCTCGCAATTTCTTTAATTGTCTTACCTTCCGCCGTGAGCTGCAGGATTTGGCGTTCTCTTGTCGTAAGTTTAGGGCCGTTTTTCTCTGAAGCTGACACTTGTGCGGTCTTGTAGTTCTCAACAACAACCCCCGTTATACGTGGGCTCAAATAATACTCATTTGCTTCAACGGCTTTTAATGCACTCAATAATTCATCAAAAAGATTTGACTTTAAGACATACCCCGAAGCACCTGCTTTAAGGCTCTCTTTTACGATATTGCTGTCCATATGCATCGATAAAATTATTACTTTAACATCCGGCTTTTGATGAATAATATATTTTGTTGCTTCAATCCCGTTAAGATCAGGCATACTCACATCCATTATAACTACATCGGGAGAAAGGTCCTTTGTTAATTGAACTGCCATATTTCCGTCTTTTGCTTCTCCGATGACTTCCATTTCAGATTGTTGCTCTATTAAAGACTTAAGGCCTTCTCTGAGAATGCCATGGTCATCCACAATAAGTATTCTCACGGCACAATCTCCTTTTTCTAAACTATCGCTTGCAATTTAACGGGAATGCTCATAGTAATACATGTTCCCTTGCCGGACTCTGAGTGTATACTCAGATTTCCACCTAAAAATTCCAATCTTTCTCTGATATTGAAAAGACCGAATCCTCCCCTGTCCCGCTCGGTCGAATCGGATTCGACCGGATCAAATCCTACACCGTTGTCTTCAACTATAACGCTTATTTGTTTGTCAGTTTTAACAATCCGAACTTCAACCCGACTTGCTCCGGCATGTTTTACTGTATTGGTCAATAACTCCCGAACGCCTTGATATAGGACAATTCTAATATCCTCATTAAGGTCAATTTTTGGCCCTTCGGATGCGAAGAGGCATTTGATTCCGCTTTTTTTTCTAATTTGCTCGTTTAGAAACGACTCAATAGCAGCTTCGACACCAATTTCGTACAATAAATGGTTGCTCAACTCGAAGGTCAGCGAACGCGCATCTTCCATAATCCGATCTATTGTCCGACACTGGTTTCTTAATGATGATATGATATTCGAGTCAGATATTGTACTCTGCACAGTCTGCAATTCAAGTTTGGCAAGGGCCAGCCTCTGGGCTATATCATCATGTATTCCCGCTGCTATACGACGTCTTTCACGTTCTTCGGCAAGCGACAACTCCGATGTAAGCGACTTAAGCTGTTCCTCGTGCTCATGAATTTTCTTCTCTGCCTGCTTGCGATCAGTAATGTCTTTTGTAATTCCTACAAGTTCAATAATATTTCCATCATTGTCTGTGATGGTAGTGAGTGACAAAAGGATTTCAATGTTCTTCTTATTTTTACCTATGCAAGTTACTTCAATGGTTGGTATATTTTTCCCTTCCATTAGCTCTGCAATCATGGAATCTAAAACTTGCATGTCTTCGTCTTTATAAATAATGCTGATCGGTTTACCTAAAATTTCTTCTTTTCGATAACCATAAATTATCTCTGCTCCTTTATTCCAAAGAGTAATATTTCCGGCGATATCTGTGCAAATAACCGCATCGGTAGTCGAATTGATGATTATGGAACTTTTTTGCATCGCTTCTTCCGCCTGTTTTCGCTCTGTGACATCAAAGAACACACCGTCGGCATATTTTACACCTTTTTTCTCATAAGCACCGATTGATCTATCCTGCAACCATACCCACTCACCATCTTTATTTTTTATCCGGTATTCGATATTAAGAGATTCCCCTTTTGTAAACAAATGCTTATAAGCCTTTTTTACTTTATTCACATCATCCGGATGTATCCTTCCAAACCAGAGTTGGTCGGAGGATTCATATATTTCCGAGGATGTAAAACCATATATTTTTTCTACATTCGAACTTATGAATTCAGTATTTCCATTTTCGTCGCTTGTCCATACCACTCCGGGAATATTTTCAATCAGGGAATGGTATTGCGATTCGCTTTTTGCTAATGCTTTCTGCGCAAGCTTGCGGTCGGTAATGTCTCTTTGTATGGATATACTATGCCTTGGTTTTTCATCCTCATCCAATACATACGAAGCACTGAGTAGTACGGTTCGCCTATCACCATTTTTGGTTACTATAACCATCTCCTCATTTCTAATTTCGATGGCCTTCTTCCACTGAGTAAATAATTTGTGCATTCTCTCTTGAGATTCAGGATCATAGATATCCCTAATCGGTTTTCCAATAAGTTCTTCCCTCGTATAACCTAAGGTATTAAGCGCGGCACTATTAATCTCGAGAATGGCACCGTCGGGCGATACCATATAGCAATATTCCGGTTCGTACTCAAAAAATTTCCTGAACTTCTGCTCCGACTCTGCTAAAGCCATTTCGGCTTTTTTACGTTCGGTAACATCCCCTCCTGAGCTTAGTGTCCCGACAATTTTGCCGTTTTCACTCTTTAGAACAGTATTATGCCATGCTATTTGTCTTATCTTGCCCTCCTTAGTCAGAATTGGATTTTCAAAATACTCAACCGACAATAATTCGCCCGACATTATTTTTTTAAATATGCTTTTTACCTTTTTCCCGTCCTCCTTCGGCAGGAAATTGTCGAACCAATTCTTTCCAATTATGTCTTTCTCATCGTAATTTAATATTTCACAACCTTTCTGATTGATTAACGTAACTATTCCTTTTTTA
>JAFGBG010000059.1 GCA_016933295.1 Sedimentisphaerales bacterium
ACGCTCATTCTGCCGTGGCGGTCCTCAAGGCTGAAAATTGTCGGGCCGTAATCGGTGCTTCTGCCGGTCCTGTCCCAAAGCTCTTTCGGCTGCAACGAAGGCACGAGAATCTCCTGGGCGCCGCTTCTGTCCATCTCCTGGCGAACGATAGCAATGATTTTCAGCAGGCTTCGCCAGCCCAGGGGCAGATAAGTATATGTGCCGCTGGCGACTTTTCGCATCAGTCCGGCACGAATTAGCAGTTTGTGGCTTATAGTCTCGGCGTCGGAAGGAACTTCCTTTACAGTCGGTATAAACATCCGGCTAAATCTCATAATTCGTCTCTCGTATCTGGTTGTTTGTGAATCGTGCTTCGTTCAATTAAAACGTACTCAAGCAGAATTTTATAGCTTAAACGCCGCGTCTCTGCAAGTATATTTCGTTGCTTATCGGCGACGAATCGGCGATATTGGATTTTTTCTTGCAATCTCAGCCGGTTGGATGTAAATTTACCTTCCCTTGAAGGATATAGGGCGATTAGCTCAGCCGGCAGAGCAGCTGACTCTTAATCAGCGGGTCACAGGTTCGAATCCTGTATCGCCCATTAAAAATTCCCAACTTCCAAGCCAATAAACGAATTCGGGATGACCATGAATTCATCGTAACCTGCGTAGAAGCAAAGGTTTGCTAAAAATCTATGCAGAGATATCAATCAAGAACTTAATCTCGCTATCTGGCATTGGTCGACTTTGTCCGATTTGACACCGAATTATGTACAACATTGATTAAAGAGATACACTATATGAAGGTGCAACTCGGGTATGCTTCGATATCCGGACTGAAAATATGTGTGGTGTGTCGGCGGTTAACCAACTTGGTTTTTTAAGATTTCCGCTTGACAGGCACAGGGGACGCCGGTACAATAATTAAATACAGGCTGGCGCCGTTGCTGGGCACAGATCATTTGAGAAATGTCGGGTAACAGGGGTCGATGGGTACAGTGAGCAAGTGGCCCGACCAACGTGACATTCTCATATCATTTCGTCATCTCGGCACCGTCTCGAACCTGCGAGTTGGCTCGTTTCGGGCCGGACCTTTCTTACAGACAGTATAGTGTGGAACTTTTGTAGAGGTGAATTATGAAAAAGGCAGCTTATTGTAGTATGGGGATTTTTCTGTTTATATGTACAAGTGTGGGCGCACTTCAGGAGAATCCCGTCGGAACCCTGAAGGCGGATACGACGGACACAAATCCGATTACATTCACAATTATCAATAGCGGCGGAGATCCGGCTATTCCAGTCGTCACTGTTAGCGGCGCCGCGAGCGGCAACGGTACTTACCCTAATATCGGCATCATCATAGGAGGACCAGGAGACGACACTTATGTCTTTGATGCCGATGAGGTATTGGGAACTATCGCCATTACGGAGCTTCCCGGTGGCGGGACGGATACGCTGGATTTCTCGTTGACGACCACCAAGAATCTGAACGTCAATTTGTCCATAGCTGGTGACCAAATAGTAGCAACGTCAAACCTCACGATTCACCTGTATGCAGGCGATGTCATCGAGAATGTAATCGGGGGATCCAGGGGCGACATAATCACAGGCAACTCACTGGAAAATGCACTCACCGGCGGACCAGGTAATGACACCCTAAACGGAGGGGACGGGCTCGATACAGTGGTTGAGACCCGTGACAAGAACTTTACTCTGTCGAATAATCACCTGATCATAGAGAGTGATGGCACAGATAATCTCATCGATATTGAAGCCGCGGTCCTGACAGGTGGGCCAGGGGCCAATAACCTCAATGCTTCGTCCTTTACGAAGGGCTCCGTGATACTCGATGGCGCCGGCGGGAATGATACCCTTACTGGTGGTTCCGGGAACGATGTACTAACAGGTGGGCCGGGTGACGACAACCTTAGCGGAAGGGGTGGGGATGATGAATTGACGGGTGGACCGGGGGCAGATACTCTCGACGGGGGGGACGGGACCGATACGGTGATTGAGGTCCGCAACGCGGACTTTACCTTGACGGATATGGGGCTGGTCATAGGGAGCGAGGGAACGGATACACTCGTCGGGATCGAAAACTTCGACTTGATCGGCGGTTCCGGAGACAATCAGTTTGATATCTCTGCGCTTGCAGGCGATTCCATCTCGGTGGAGGGCGGCGCAGGTTACGATACCTTGATCCTGGGGCCCCAGGGCGTTTCCGTGGAATTGGTCACCGACGGCATTATTGTTACCGGGCTCCAGTCTGTGGATTACGGGACCGTCGAATCGGTAATCATCGATGGAGATGCAGTTGTGTCTGCCAATGCAACGTTGAATGCCAGAGAATACTATCTTGGTAGCTTGATTGTTACCAACAACTCAGTTTTAACGCTGGCCTCCGATTCTGCCGCAGGATTTCAAGGGGTAAATGTCACAACCAGCACCGACTTGACCATTGACGCAGGCAGTCAAATCTCGGCTGACGGCCAGGGATATGCGGGCGATCAAGGACCTGGAGCTGGTACCGCGGCGGATTCTGATGTCACCTACGGTGGGGGAGGAGGCTACGGGGGACAAGGTGGGGATGGCGACGGAGGAGCCCAGGGCGGCGCAGCGTATGGCTCGGCCACCGAGCCGACGGATCTGGGCAGTGGAGGCGGAAATGATGGTGGAGCCGGAGGAGGTGCTGTCTGGTTGGTGGTAGATGGGACATTGCTTTTGGACGGTGAAGTCATATGTCAGGGAGATCCGGGCGGCTACCATGCCGGAGGCGGATCCGGGGGAAGTATTTATCTGACGGCTGGTACATTGGCAGGAGCGGGATTAATTTCCGCCGATGGCGGTGATGGAGGTGAAGGCGGCGGTGGCGGCAGCGGTGGAAGGATTGCCCTCTACTACGACACGAACACCTTCTCCGGCACGATCACGGTTTCCGGGGGTGTTGGTCTTGAGCCTGGCGAGGTCGGCACAATTTATCCATGGGGCATGTTAGTGGAAGACTACCTGGAACAATCGATTGTTGCCGTTCGCGAACTGGACGTGACAGACTTCACAAACGCCCGTTCCGGTAATGCCTTAATCAACAAACTCGAGGCCACAATCGCCTTAGTTGAGGCCGGGCTCTACCAGGACGCCCTGATGAAGCTCCAGCACGACCTTCTGCCGAAGATGGATGGATGTACGTTGACGGGTATGCCGGACAAGGATGATTGGATTATCACCTGTGAAGCCCAGCATAAGCTTTATCCGCTCGTATCGGAAGCAATTCAGCTTCTGCAGTCGCTCAACTGAGATGATGTCGGGACAGAGAGGATGGAATCAGGTTCCATCAGCCGGCTCTATCGTGATCAGGCCGCCAAACATTAGTAATCGAACGGCTACAAGATCTTTCTTTGGAAAACATCGATCCCGTGAACAAGTCTGTAACCGACAATGGGGCAGGAGAAAATCTATGCAAAATTTGTTTTGATCTTTGGCTGTCAATGGATAACATGGAACATAATAGACGGAATACCCCAGAAAATGTAGTAAAAATGACACTATTGAAAATTAGCCGATAAGCATTTACCAATCAAAGGTATAAAAAGGAACTGTAAATGAACGGCGAACATAATCCGGAGCAGAAAAAAATATCAAGGCATGGAAAAGGATTTCTAAATCCGAGGATAGTAAAATCGACTACATTTTATATTATAACTACCTGTATCATACTCAGTGTAATTATATGCATTTTAGCCATCTGGGACTTTGCAAATAAAGATGTACTTTGGAGAACCGTAGCTACGTTCTCGGTTATAGCCATGGGCAGTGCATTATTTGCATTAATCAATCATATCTTCGCAAGTAAAGATTAAAATATAAACAAAGCACAGGCAATTTTCGATGTAATCCGTAATTTCGATATCTTACATGGATACCTGCTTCCGCAGGTATGACATCATGGATGGATTGAAGTTCAGCCGAGATTTCTCAATTTTGATTTTTGATATTTGATTTTTTATTTCCTAAATATATCCATCGAGATAGTTCTATCGGGAGCTACACGTAAAGTCGCTATTACCGGGAAATGGTCTGAAGGGTAGCGGCCGTTCAATTTGTGCCGGTCTATCCTGGCATCGAGTGCCTGCACGGATTCGCTGATGGAAATATGATCGATTTTTTTGCATGTTGTTCTGCCGCTGAACTCATGATAAGTGCCCGCTTTCGCTCCGTCAGGATGCACGGATTGCCAGACATTGACCATTAAAGGATAAGAATCCTGACGGCCGACCTGTTCAAGATATACCATCGCGGGATTGTCTATCTCCATATTGAAATCACCCATGATAATAAACGGGGCCTTCGTCCGACGCCGGGCAATCTTGTCGGCAAGAAGGCGTACGCTTTTTTCACGCGAATACTGGGACCAGTTATCGAGATGGACGTTATAAACATAAAAACTCGTCCGGTCGGTTTTATCCACCAACAGAATCCAGCTGCAAACCCTCGCGAACATATTGCCCCAATTTCTCGAACCCGGCTTGTCGGGCTTTTTGGAGAACCAGAAAGAGCCGCAGTCGGCCAGCTCGTAACGATCTTTGCGATAAAAAATCGCGCAGGTCTCACCCCTGCGTTTTCCATCCACTCTGCCGACCGCGTATTTGGCATACTGCGGCAGAGCCTTTTGAATTTCATTCAACTGGTAGCTTACGCCTTCCTGCATTCCTATGACATCCGCCGCATTTGCGGCAATCGTATCGATAACAACAGGCCTGCGATTGCTCCAGTTATTAAAAGTCCAGCCGTCCAGCCACCAGGCATGGGCCGTGCGAATGTTGAATGTCATCACTTTAATGCAGTCTTCGGCTTCGGGTTCAAATTGAATGTCCTGAGTTACAATTTTATTTTGTCCCGCGCAGCCTGATAAAATTGTTAAAATTGTTACAATGCAGCAAACTCGTATGATATTTAACGCTTTCAAATCACAATCCCCCTATAATTCCGCCTTCTAATGTTTTCGGACCTTGACGCCCAAGCGGCGGTTTTTAGCCAATAAAGCTGATTCTCCGCATTTTTTGTCAAATCAGGATAAGTTCTTCCTTACAAAGTATATGTAATAAAAAGTATGAGATAAAAAGTGTTGCAAAATTATTTGATTCTTATATTATGCCAGCGTAAAAATAAGCAGGGTAACAGGATTTCTAAAAGCTTTAAATTCACAGGCCAGACGGGACACTGTTTAATCCGGAGGTTTTGAAAATGATTGCAGGCAAAAGATTCGAGTTTTTGCGCGCAGCTAATTTGGCGCCTAAAGATATATCCGGCCGGAAGGCAAATTGTCGGATTTCTGCCGCAAGACTATCTTTTACCATTTTAATTACTGCTGCAATCTTTTTCATCGACGGCTGCAATTCCTGCCAAAGGCCGCGTCTGAGGCTTGGTGCTTACTTTGGTGCACCGGTCGGAATCGCCTATCCCGATCCGGAACATTTGGGCAGGCACGGATACACAAAATGGTGGTCGGAAAAGATAGGACTTGTATATACCTGCAAAGGCGGTTTTGTAGATATCGGTCATCTGCGGGATTCGGCGGATCGCACGTCGTATTGCGCATTAATCACATACGAAAATCTCTTGAAGGAAAAAACGGAACTTTCATTTCAACTGCTCGAGCCCTCAAGGCACATAGTGACAATCGAATATCCGGATTCGTGGCACGAGCAGCCGAACAAGGAGGAAATCGCACATGAGATAGCAATAGGACTCGGGCAATATCTTGCTTATAACACTATGGTCTGGCACGAAATAATTACCTGGTACGGATATAAATATACCGGCGTATTTTCTGAGTACATATCGGCTTTTTCGTGGGAAGACATCTACTCGGATGTCGTCGGAACCCACGTCGCCGTCAAAGTATTGAACAACGGCGGAGACAACTACGATAAAAAGATGACGGAATTTATCTACAAAGAGCTTCAATCTCTCGACGTCCAGCCGATAAGCACGGCAAAAAAAGCCGAAAAGTTAGTCAAAGGTAAATGGTTCGAGGGGGACATTTATCCTTTCGTACATCTTAAAAAAAGAAATTTCGATACTGGCTGCGACGATGGTTTTGTAACTCCCTGGCTCGTACCGGGAATCTGCGGCAATTCCCAGCCTCTGTCATATCCCGTGCCGAATATCGATTTTCTGCAAAAGTACGGTTTTTCGGTCAAAGTGGAGATTGAGCCGAAGATAATGGAAAGCCACAAAATACTAAAACTTGTCTATCCAGACGGTGACGGCAAAAATATTATACCATCCGAGCATTTTCCGATAATTATGAAGTATATCACCGAAGAAGAAATTAAGAAATTCGGCAGGGAAGTCAATGTCCCAAATTTGTAAACAGTTCAGTGCGGCAAAACAAAAGAAACACTTTTATATCTTTTTTGTTTTTATTCTTTTTGTTCTCAGCGGCTGCAATAATACACCTAATATCAGACGCGGCTCTCTTGCGACCACAACTCTCGGAATACCCCTGCTGCATCCGAGACCTCCGTTTCTGGATCCGAATAATTTGGGCATGCACTCGTACTTTCCGAATCCTTTCGAAAAAAACGGGATCGTATATACCTGTAACGGCGGCCATATCGACATTGCCCATGTCAGAGCGAACGCCGACGATACAAGGTTCCTTGTAGGAAAAGTTTATAACGCTATTATTAAGCAAAAGAGAAAATTCTCGTTCGGCCTGGCGTTCGAACAGTCCTGGCATATCGTGGAATTCGAATATCCCGACAACTGGTCCGATTTATCAGAGGAGCAAAGAAAGGAAATTGCCGGAGAGCTTTCTCTGGAAGCCGGTGCATATCTCGCATTTAATTCGACATTGTGGCATGAATTTATGTCATGGTTCGGAGTTCGCTTTGCGATTATCGATCCCCAGTTTAATTCGGCGTTCTCGTGGGAGGATATTTATTCGAATATTCTCGGCGTGAAAATCGCCATTGAGGCGCTTCAGGATACAGAGCACGATTATAACAAAGCAGTGACAATCGCCATCGACAGAGAGCTTGAGCGTCTGCGGGTTCAGCCGCGAAAAAGAGCGATAGAAATAACCGAATCAGTGCGGGGAAAGTGGTTCACAGGTAACAGAGTTCCCAAAATGATAAGGAGAAATACCGACATCGGCACGGACGACGGTTTCATCTCGCCCGTACTTACTCCCGGTGGCTGCGACGAGGCAATAGCCGAGCCTATCGCCGCTCCGAGACTCGATAAGTTGACCACCCGGGGCTTTTCCATGACATATAAGATTCTGCCGATATATTTCGAAGGCGCCAAAGCCCTGAAAATCGCTTATCCGGAAGGCAAAGGTAAAGTAATTGAGCCGGCAAAGCATTATCCGCTTTTGATTGACTATATAAATAAAGAAGCGGTGGAAAAATATAACTATGACATAGGCATAAAATAAGCCTGCCATTCCTTATATTACATTTCGCCGCTATTACCGCTCAATAAAGAATTTAACCCGGATATGCCATTTTCTATGTTTTGAAAAAATCCGTTTTTCTTTCTCCAGACTAAAAAAGAGTTTTCCCACCGATAAACAATTAAACTCCATCCATTCAATATGTTTGTCTGTATCATTTTTATCCGTTTTTTAATTAAATTCGGCGGTTTGTTTGCCGCTCGATTTTTTCTTGACAATATGGGGGTTATTTAGTATAAATAAATGAAGCTAACGGGCAGTTACACCTATTGAAAAATTCAACCGGAGCCATAATTCTCAAATAAACTAAATTTACGGCGCATACAAGCACAAGAAGCGCCACCGTAGCATGGTGTTTCAATAATGAGATTTCCGTCTTTCAATTAAGCAAAGGGCTTTTGAAGAAAGGAGGTGGCTTTTGCTCAATCAACATTTTTCCGGCAGATATTTTTTAAATATTAAGCGGGAACATTCCTGTCTTTTTTATTCTCATAACCTTGTATAAAGGAGGATTATTATGGAAAAGAGAGTGATTTTTTTAATTCTTTTCGTTGCCGCGTTGGTTCCGGCTAATAATATAAAAGCCGATATGATAGCCTACTATCCAATGGATGAAGGCAACGGAATTAATATTTCTGATGCTACCGGTAATGGTAATGACGGCACAATAACCGGTACACCCGAATGGGTGGAAAGTAAGCAGGGCTATGGTATGGCGCTGGCGTTTCCGGGAGAAGCTGGCAGCTATGTCGAAACGGGGACTTGGGATCCGTCGGAAGGCACACAACAGGTTTCTGTGACAGCGTGGATCAACTGGGCGGGGGCAACAGACACATATCAGGGAATCATTTCCAAAACTGATGGTGTTTTCAATCAAATGCGCTGGCAGTTTACCTTGAATACTGGCGACTATATGATTGGTTACGGCGGCGGAACCGGTGCTCCTACATACTTAGCGGATGCCCCTACAATAGGACAATGGCAGCATGTAGCTTTTACGCATGATGGTACTACGGTGACTATATATGTGGACGGAATCCCGATGGGTTCGGCCGATATTCCACTGGGTGATGGTGTCGAAGCGCCTCTTAACGTTGGCACTTTATCGCTCTGGGGGCTCGGGGATGCAGTCTTCAACGGTATTATTGATGATGTTAGAATCTTTAATAATGCACTGAACCAAGCCGAGATTCAGCAGGCTATGCTGCCTGTTTCTAAAGGGTGTGCATTTTCGCCGCAGCCTGTAAACAAAGACTCGGATGTTCTTTGTAATGTAGTTTTTAGCTGGAAGCCGGGCATCTTTGCAGATAAACACAACGTATATCTTGGTACGAGCTACGAGGATGTGGAGTCCGCCGATACGGGCAGTCCGCTTCTTGCAGGTCAAGCAGAAGATTCCAACTCTTTTAACCCGGGCCGCCTCGAATTCGACCAGACCTACTACTGGCGGGTCGATGAAGTCAACGCTCCGCCGGATAATGCCGTTTACAAAGGCGACATCTGGAGCTTTACGGTCGAACCTTATTCCATCCAAATATCCGGCGAAAATATTATTGCCACGGCATCCAGCCATACTGCGGCTGAAATACCTGAAAATACAATCGACAATTCGGGCCTGGATGCTGACGACCTGCAATCGGTCAACACTTCGACTATGTGGGTTACGGCGGATGATGATACGGGCCCGGCATGGATTCGATATGAGTTCGATAAAACGTATAAACTCGAGCAAATGTTGGTATGGAACTATAACGGCTACAGTATTCTTTCCATGTACGGCCTTAAGGAGGTTTCCATCGATTATTCTACCGATGGAACGAACTGGCGGCAGGTACCCGATGTGCCGGAATTCGCCAGGGCGTCCGGCCGTGATGGTTATGTCGGCAATATTACGGTTCCTCTTGGCGCAATAGCGGCAAAATATGTCAAAATTAACGCCGTCAGCAACTGGAGCAACGGAGTTTTCAACAAGTTCGGCCTGAGCGAGGTTCGTTTTATGGCCGTACCCGTTTCTGCAAGAGAGCCAGGCCCCGATGATGAGGCAACGGACGTTGCGATAGATACCACTCTTGGCTGGAGAGCCGGCAGAGAGGCCGCCGAGCACAATATTTATATAAACACCGACGGGCAGTCTATAATAGACGGTACGGCATCCGGCACAACCGTCAGCCTGAACAGTTACGGCCCGCTGTCTCTGGATCTTGACAGTACGTATTACTGGCGGATAGATGAGGTCAATAACACCGAGGCCGAATCCGTATGGGAAGGTAATCTCTGGAGCTTCACGACACAGGAATATCTTGTCGTTGACGATTTCGAGTCATACAACGACATTGCCGAAGGCCAGACAGGCAGCAACCTGGTCTATCGAACCTGGAGTGATGGTTATGATAGTCCCCAGACGAACGGCTCTGCCATGGGTTATACTTCGGGCAACTCTCTGGAAACGGATATTACTCACGGTGTCAGCGAACAGTCTGTGCCGCTGATATACGATAATAGTGTTGCCGGCTCCTCGGTAGTAAGTGTTAGCACGAACGACCTTCCGATTGGTCGTGACTGGTCGAGGGGTTCTTCTCAGACGCTTGTTTTGTGGATACGCGGGGAGCTCGACAATTCATCCGCGGACCAGCTATTCGTAAAAGTAAACAATACCAGGGTTACTTATGAAGGTGATATATCGGTTCCGTTGTGGAAGCAGTGGAATATCGAGCTTTCTTCTCTGGGTGTAAATCTGACTAACATTACTACCCTGAGTATAGGCCTTGAGGGTAGTGGCTCGGGCATTATTTTCCTTGATGATATAGCATTGTATCGCATAGCACCGGAGGTAGTCGAGCCGACGGACCCCGGCACGACGAATCTTGTTGCGCAGTATCTAATGGAGAATAACGTCCAGGACAGTTCCGGCAACGGCCTGAACGGTACTATTGTTGGCACACCTGGTTATGTTGCAGGCATTACAGGCATGGCTTTGTCGCTCGACGGCGTCGACGACCATGTGAACTGCGGCGACAATGCGAGATTTGATATCACCGGGCAGATTACACTTGCGGCGTGGGTCAAGACGAATGACGCCGGCAACGGCCAGCATAATCCCTTTGTTGGTAAAGGCGACCAGAGTTATGCGATTAAGCACGCCTCTAATAACAGCATGGAATTTTTCATCTACGACGATGACTGGCAAACACTTCAGTCCCCTATAAACAGTTCGTTCAACGACAACTGGCACCATATAGCCGGAACCTTTGATGGTAATCAGCTCAGGTTGTATGTCGATGGCTTATTAGCAGACAGTATGGATTACACCGGAGCCATTGCAACCACTACATACCCGGTCAATATTGGAAGGAACAGTCAGAATACCGACCGTTTATATGAAGGAGCTATAGATGAGGTCAGGATATACAACCGGGCTTTGTCTGAAGCCGAGATTCAGTATATAATGATTGACTGGTAGTGTGGCAGATACCCTTGAAAACTATCGGGGACCTGGGTTTTACAAATTCAGGTCCCCGGTTTTATAAATTTCTTTTGTTCGCAAAACAGGAATTTGAAGCTATTTCACAATTCATATTTCTCTCTGGAATATTTCACCATGGAAAAAACAAATTGCCGCATATAGTATATATGTGAGTATCGAATAATTAGTGTAACAGAAAGGGAGTGATTATGAAAATTACATTATCACAAGTTCTGGACACAAAAGGGCGTAAAGTCTGGACGGTTTCGCCCCGAAATTCTGCTTACGAAGCCCTTGAATTGATGGCCGAAAAGGACGTCGGCGCACTCGTTGTCGTTGAACAGGACAAGGTTGTCGGGATGTTTTCCGAGAGAGATTATGCCCGAAAGCTGGTGCTCAAAGGCAAATCATCCAGGGAAACGACCGTGGCACAAGTTATGGCATCGCCGGTTTGCTATGTCCTTCCATGGACGTCTCTTACCGAGTGCATGAGCCTGATGACAAATAAGCATGTCCGCCATCTGCCCGTCCTTGAGGACGATAAGCTCATCGGTATCGTCACTATCGGCGATGTGGTCAAGGCGATTATTTCCGAGCAGGAATCCGTCATTCACGAGCTGAAATCGTATGTCGATGAAGCCCTGAAGAATCGAACATAAAAGAGTCAGCCACGGTCGCCGGCCGGTCTTTTTCCGATTGACGGTAATTCGCCGAAGATGTCCGGCAAATCTTCATATTGGCGGATGTTTTTATTTTATAAATGCATCGCTTTCGATTTTGCCGTTTTGAGCGATGCGAACGGTCACGGCACCTTTTTTATACGTATAAAATATTTTTGCCGCATCGGAATCACCGCTCTGATTTAGGAGAATATCGTTCTCATTTCGATATCTGCCGCGGCCGCAACTGCATATCAATATTTCGCCGTTGAGGCTTTCGAGGAAACCGGGCTCCAAAGTATTGACTGAGCCGTGATGGGGGACAACGACGATATCCGCTACCAAACCTGGATATTGCCGCATGAACTCTTTTTGGGCGGCTTGTTCTATATCCGAGCACAGAAGTATTTTTCTTCCGGCAAATTCTATCAGCGAAACCAGCGATTTGTCATTGTCGGTAAACTTTTCACTATCATAAATCTCGTCGCTGAGCCGGAGTATTTTTATATCAGCCTTGTCGCTGAAATTCAGGTTTTCGCCGAGATGTTCTATTTCGAAGCCTTTTTCTTTCAGGCATTCTTCGAGAAACGCCGCCGTACCCCATTGGTCGGCTCTGTTGAAGAAATCGTCGTTAGCGTAAATTTCGCCGACCCTGCAGTATTCCACGAGTTCAGGTATTCCGTTTATATGATCCACATCGTTATGGCTTATGATAACGGCGTCGATTCTGTTTGTTCCGGCATAGTTCATAAAAGGCGCGACGATTTTCCCGCCGATATCGCTTTTGTACATCGAGCCTGCGTCGAATAAAACGTTTGCCCGTCCCGGCATCTGTAGCAATATCGCTTGTCCGTGCCCGACATCGAGACAGGTAAAGATTAAATCGCTCCGATGTGTTCTTTGCCGCTTTATCACGCCGATAGAGATTATAACTGCCGCAATCGCGATTACAAGAATGATTCTTTTTACAAGGGGGCGTCGAAAGGATGCGTAACCGGCAAAAATAATTATGCCGTAATAAAACAATACCAGCGCCGGCGGAACCCGACCAATCAGTATTTGCGATATATCGAGACTCGCGATGAGCTTGACAATCGAAACGAGCAGCTCCGACAAAAACGTAAGCACATAAGCTATAATAAAACTCAGCGTCGGCAGGATAAAAAACAGTATCATCTTGAAAAATCCAAGCGTCAGAATCGCGGCAACTAAAGGAAAAACCAGAACAGTCCAGAGACTTGCGAGCGGCGTAATAGTATAGAAATGGTACAATAAAATACCGGCGCCCCCGAGCCATGCCGCAAGTCCCACCGAAAACAGCGACAGTATTTTATCCGCAAATTTCGCTGCCGCGCGTTTGAAAGGACCCGTTGGATGTGATTTGCCGGTCGATATTCGTCCGCTGATTACACCACGCAGAAAGCCGGCGATTTTATCCGTAAAAACCAATATCCCAAGCACAGTAGCGAATGATAATTGCCAACCCGGTTCGAACAATTGCGTCGGCCTTATCAGAAGCAGAACTACCGCCGCTAATGATAGTGTATTGACGGGATTCGCGCGCCTGCGAAAGAAAAACGATAAGCAAAAAACAAAACCTATAACCGCCGCTCTTAATGTCGGCGCCCTTGCGGGGACAATCAGCAAAAAAATCACTAAAGAGATAATGCAGACGAACGCCCGGGCCGGTTTCATTAATCCGGCTGTTTTACAAAGCCACCAGATAATCCCTATCAGGATACCGAGATGCAGCCCGGAAAGGCTGATAAAGTGCAGCAGGCCCGTCTTGCGGAAGGCTTCGTAGGTGTCACTATCAATATCGCCTCTGTATCCCAAAAGCAGCGCCTGCAGGAGACCCCGGCCTGAATCTTCCTGCGGCAGGTCGCCGGACAAAGCTCTTGCCGCTATTTGCCTTATCTTCGCTCTGAATCTGACAAAAATCCCGGCAGGGGGGGATTCGATTACTTCGATTCCTTCCCGCATCTCAACCATAGCTCCGAGAAAGATATTTTTATCCGCCAGATAGTCGGAGAAATCGAACTGCCCCGGATTTGTTGTCGGACTGAAACTTTCCAGCAGGCAGTATGCCCGGATATAATCGCCGGCCTTCAAATCGTATACAGGCTCACCCACCTGCACCCGGAGAATGCCACTCATTTTCGTGCCGCCTTTGTTTGTTTGCGCCTCGTCGAGCTTAAGGTAAAAGCTGCTGGATGGGTCTGTCGGCTTAAAACGGGCGAATTTCCAGTCCGGATATTTATTGATATGCGGCTCGGAAATAATTAAGCCGTGAATCGTAGCAAGCTTCGGCTCATTATCGAGGAAATTGCGAATGTCGCCGGCATCAGGCATACGGAAATCCGCCAACCTGACGGCGCCGAGACAAAAAAAGCATACAAAAGCGAGATATGCCGTAACATAGCGGCAGTATGGCCAGCTCTGCCTGTAAAAGAAAAACAAAACGGCGATTGTCACGAGCAAAACAAACGGAATCAGCCACACCGAAACAGGCCAATCGAGCCGGTCCTGTACAAGGATTCCCGTAATAAAACCTGTAGTGACAAACAGCAGGGGGCAGGTGGTTATAATTTTTTCGTGCAAATTCCTGCCGGCCAACTGCCTGTCTATTTGAGCTAATTTCCGCCGGATATCATCCATTGAGTATTATCATATTGGAACGTCACTAAAAATTCAAGTTCAATTTCCCCCCAATAAGCTATCAGCCAATAGCTCGACACGAATTTTCTAACCTGTTAATTTATGGATTTGCTTGCCCTGGCTCGATCATGGCTCTAACCGATGCCAATAACCTTATTGTAGAAAAATACATTTACGATGTCTTCGGCCAGCCGGCTATAGTTGGAGAAGAGGACTGGTGCAGCCTGAGCTGGGGATATCGCAAGAAAATAACAATCCAAAACGATTACGTCGATTCCGACTTGACGGATTTGACGCTTTATGTTAAAATCTCCTCCGATGCGGATATAGGAGCACACGCTCAGTCCGATGGAGACGATATCAGATTTACCTTAGCCGACGGTGTTACAGTGATACCTCATGAGACAGAATCTTTCAGTATCGACTCTGGAGATGCCACAGGGCATTTCTGGGTCAAGGTTCCTACAATTAATTCCTCCTCAACTACCGATATTTACATATATTACGGCAATTCCGAGGCCTCCAACGGCGACGATCCCAATAATGTCTGGGACGATAATTATCTGGGAGTCTGGCATCTGTCCGAAGATGCCTGGGATGGGACCTCCGGAGAGGTTAAGGATTCAACCTCCAACGGCAACCACGGAACTGCGGCGGGAGACGCCAATACTGTCTCGGCTGGAAAAATCGGCCGGGCCGGTGATTTCCCGATAGCTGGCAGCGACGACCAGGTCAATCTGCCTGTTATCGCTTTGGGTGGCAATACCGGCACTCTGACTGCCTGG
>JAFGBG010000060.1 GCA_016933295.1 Sedimentisphaerales bacterium
CAGCCGCGTTCCTTCAGACATGACCGCACCTTGTGGCCAGTCGAGTTCCGTTTGCTGTTGTCCGGTTGAAACGATGAGTTTGCCCATATCATTAATCGTGCCGGTTGTTTTCGTTGACATGAATCCATAATTGTTGTCAACTTCGAAACCGAGAGGTTTCCCATCTGTGGTCTCGAAGGTAGCGGCTTTGGTTTGAATACTCACCGATACTCCAGCGCGATTCAGAGTGATTTTCAGATCAACGGATGTTGTTACTTTTGAGCCGCTTACTTCGCGGTTTTGAATGGCATAGCCGATCTTTTTTCCTTCCAGAAACAGGGCGTAATATTCCGTTTCGTCCGGCAGAAATTGCTCGTTTTTTGACTCCTGGGTTATTTCTGTCGGCGGGGCGGGTTGCTCCTGCGCCGGCTGCGATTTTTTGCGGCATCCGACAAGGCTTATTAATGTAATTATCAGGCAAATACTGATAAGGCACTTGGTCTTCATAAAAACGCCCTTTCTTAACTTTATGTAAAATTACGATGATTCAATCATTTCCTGTGGAATTATAAGCCGAATTAGCCGTTGCCGCCACAATCGTTTTGTGTAATATCGAAATATCTTTGTTTTATGCAGGATTGGGAAGTCGAACTATAGAATCGTTGTGTGCTTTCTGTGTAATAATTGATTATTTTTGACTTTAGTTTACAATAACCACGGAACGATAAAAGTGATATAAGATGGTTTTTACAACAGGCAAACAGCTGTACAGTCCGAAATGATGACATTCGACGAATTATTATCTCTGGTCTCGACGAAAAATCCGCCGCGAATCCAAACGGACTCTCGAATCGTCAGAGACGGCGATATCTTTGTGGCCGTCAGGGGAACTGTTTACGATGGTCATGATTTTATCGACCAGGCTCTTGCCAGCGGGGCGAAATATGTCGTATGCGAATCCGTTACGCGGGATAATGTGATTGTGGTGGATGATTGCGCCGAAGCTGCGGCGATTCTTGCGCAGGCCGCCGGTGGTAATCCGGCTTCGCGATTGACAAATCTTGCCGTTACAGGCACGAACGGGAAAACCACGGTTGCTTTCCTTGTTCGCTCCTGTATCCGGCAGGCCGGCGAAAAATGCGGCCTTATAGGCACAGTCATATACGATACCTGCTCCGGCCACGGTAGTGAAGCCGCTTTGACGACGCCGGATTGCCTGACAATCGTCGCGGCACAGAAAGAGATGATAAAAAACGGTGCAAAATATATGGTTATCGAGGCAAGTAGTCACGCCCTTGACCAGAACCGTTTGGCGCAAATCGCCTTCAAAGGCGCAGCTTTTACAAACCTAACCGGCGACCACCTGGATTATCATAAAACCAGCGAAGAATACCTGGCCGCCAAGACCAGACTTTTTGCCGCACTTTTACCGGAAGCAATAGCGGTCCTAAACATAGAATCTCCCGAAGCCGAGTATATTGCGGCAAAAACTCCCGCGAAGATACTTTGGTATGGAATCGATAAAAATGCCGACCTGAAGGCACATATAGAATCTATGGATATAAGCGGGACAGTTTTCGCTCTGGAATATGCCGGTCAATCAGCAAAGGTCAGGACACCTTTGCCGGGTCGATATAATATCAGTAATCACTTGGCAGCGGCAGGATTATGCCTCGCGGCTGGTTTCGATTTAGAAACAATTGCATCCGGCCTATCCGCCTTGAAGGTAATTCCCGGAAGATTGGAAAAGCTGGATTGGGATGGCCCGTTTTCAGTAGTAGTTGATTATGCTCACACCGACGACGCCTTAAAAAATGTCATGGAGACACTCAAGCCTTTGTGTAGGGGCAAGTTGCGGGTTGTTTTCGGCTGCGGGGGAGACAGGGATAGAACCAAGCGGCCGCGAATGGCAAAAGTTGCCGAGGAATTTGCCGATTTCGTCGTCGTCACCAGCGATAATCCGCGAACCGAAGACCCGCAGGCCATTATAAACGATATTATCACCGGCTTTGAAAAAGAACCGGCAATATTATATTCAGATTTACGAGATACCAGCGACGAGCGACGAGCGACGAAGATCGTTGAGCCTGACAGAAAAAAGGCAATCGAATTAGCTATCGCCGCCGCTGAAAAAGACGATATTGTGCTCATTGCCGGCAAGGGCCACGAAACATACCAAATTATCGGTACGAAGAAATTCCATTTCAGCGACAAAGAAATCGCCGGCCAATGCCTTAAAAAACTATTTGCAAATACCTTCAAACACGCTTATTAGGCCTATTACGATACATACAAGCCTTCATGCGGTTAATAGAATTGGAAAACCTGCCCTGAATAAATTCTTGACAGCAGGCAGGGTTATCAATAAAGTAGCATTTCGTTTATCCCAAATTAGAATGAAATGGGGATTAAAATAGGTAAAATATCTGTTTTATTGTGTTAAAAAGGAGATTTTTAAATGGCAACAAAGGTAGCAATTAACGGATTCGGCCGAATCGGCAGGGCAGTTGCGAGAATTATTTTCGAGAGAAAAGGCGATTTGGAACTTGTCGCTATTAATGACCTCGCTGATGCCAAGAGTTTGGCCCATCTATTCAAATACGACACCGTTATGGGCAAATGGAGCGGGACCGTCGAGGCCGGAGACGGCGAGCTGGTCATCAACGGCAAATCCGTGAAGGTTCTGGCTGTCAGAAATCCCGCCGAGCTGCCCTGGAAGGATATGGGGGTTAAGGTGGTTTTGGAATCCACGGGAATCTTCCGCAAGGCCGAATCCCCGAAAGGTGGTTACGCCGACCATATCAAGGCGGGCGCCCAGAAGGTTATGCTCAGCGTTCCGGCAAAAGATGATATCGATGCGACAATCGTCCTGGGCGTCAACGATGATAAGCTCACCAGCAAAGTTAAATGCGTCTCGAACGCAAGCTGTACGACAAACTGCCTCGCTCCGCTGGCAAAGGCAATCAACGATGCTTTCGGAATCGAGCAGGGCGTTATGACCACGATTCACGCTTATACCAACGACCAGAGAGTGGCCGATATGATTCACTCCGACCTGCGTCGTGCACGTGCCGCCGCGGCGAATATTATCCCCACCTCTACCGGTGCGGCAAAAGCCATCGGCAAAGTCATTCCGGCGCTTGACGGCAAACTGGACGGTTTCGCAATTCGCGTTCCCATCCCGGTCGGCAGCATTGTTGACCTTGTAGTCAACGTGAAAAAAGACGTGACGGTCGAAAGCGTAAACAAAGCGGTCAAAGCCGCGGCGGAAGGCCCGATGAAGGGTATTCTGGTCTATTGCGATGAGCCGATTGTCAGCAGTGATATCGTGAACAATCCGGCGTCGAGCATCTTCGATTCTTTGTGCACGATGGTTATCGGCAAGACGGTCAAAGTAGTCAGTTGGTACGACAACGAGTGGGGTTACTCGAACCGAAGCGTCGATATCATGGAAAAAATGGCTAAGATGTAATTTGTGTATTTTTCAGAAAAAAATTGAAGGACTGTTGACTTGGATTTCCAAAGCAACGACATTGAAGTTTTAGAGGTTAAACAGAAAATGGCAAAAAAAACAGTCGCTGATATTGATGTAAAGGGCAAGAAGGTGCTTATGCGGTGCGATTTTAATGTGCCGCTCGATGATAACTGCAACATTACCAGCGATGATAGGATTGTAAAAGCTCTGCCGACAATAAAGAAAATACTGGAAGGCGGCGGCTCGCTGATTCTGATGAGTCATCTCGGCAGACCCAAGGGCCAGAGAGACGACAAAATGTCTTTGGCGCCGGTCGCGAAGAGATTGTCGGAATTACTGGAGCAACAGGTTATTTTTGCGGATGATTGCATCGGGCCTGAGCCGAAGCAGAAAGCCCAGGCTTTAAAGCCCGGCGATTGTATGTTGCTTGAGAATCTGCGTTTCCACAAAGAAGAGACCATTAAAGACAAGGCGGCAAAGGAAGATGCGCAATTGCGCCAGGCAAAGGACGATTTCGCAAAAGAGTTGGCCGATATGGCTGATATCTATGTGGACGATGCCTTCGGAACAGCACACAGGGACAACGCCTCGATGTACACCGTCCCGATGATGATGGAAGGCAAGCCGAGGGTAATCGGCTTTTTGATTGAAAAAGAGCTGAAATTCATGGGCGAGGCGCTTAGCAATCCCGGCAGACCTTTCGTCGCAATACTCGGCGGGGCGAAAGTCTCGGACAAAATCGGCGTAATTGAGAACCTGATAGGCAAGGTCGATCGCATCATAATCGGCGGTGCTATGGCATATACCTTCCTCAAGGGTAACGGTAAAAGCATCGGTAAAAGCCTCTGCGAAAATGACTATATCGACAAGGGCCAGAAGCTGCTCAAACAGGCCGCCGATGCCGAATGCGAGGTGGTTTTGCCGGTCGATCACCATGTGGTTCGGGAATTGAAGCCCGGCGTGCAATATCGCACGGCCGTCGGCGATATCGATCCGGGCTTTCAGGCCGTTGATATCGGGCCGATTGCGGCACAAACATACAAAGAAAAAATCGCCGATGCCAAAACGATTGTCTGGAACGGCCCTATGGGTGTTTTTGAAATTCCGCCGTTCGATGTGGGGACAAAGGCCGTTGCTCTGGCGGTCGCCGATGCGACCGACAAAGGCGCGACCAGTATCATCGGCGGCGGTGACAGTGCCAGCGCCGTGAATATGCTCGGACTCGAAGACAGGATTAGCCATATTTCGACCGGCGGGGGAGCTTCACTGGAATTTCTCGAAGGCAAAAAATTCGTCTGCCTTGAGATTCTCGATGAAAAATAACGGCCACAGAGAAAGAGATATTTATCTTAAGCCGCGGAGTTCACAGAGGGCGCAGAGATAATATATCATGGATGAATTGACAGAAAAAATAATTGGGGCTGCGATTGAAGTTCACAGCATTCTGGGCCCTGGTTTGCTTGAGTCAATTTGCGAAGAAGCACTGTGCCGGGAATTCGGCATACGTATTAAAGCAACGAATCTTAAAAGGGGCCTGATAATAAACTTCGGCGAAAAAGATTAGTTTACGGTGTAAAACGAGTGTCTTTGTAATAACCACATACAACACAGAGATATAAAAAACATAAAATGATTCTCTGTGAGCTCTGTGTTCTCTGTGGCTGTAACAATTTAAGGAAAACTCTGTGGCTAAACTGAAGCTGCCCAAAGCAGGGACAATCGAGGTTGTGCCTTCGGTGCTCAGCGCGGATTTCGCCAATCTGGCCGACGAGATAGGTATAATCACCTCGGCGGGAGTTCGAGTCGTGCACCTGGACGTGATGGACGGTCACTTCGTGCCGAATATCACCATCGGGCCGCCCGTAATCGCCAAGCTTCGCAAGGTGAGCGAGCTGGTTTTCGATGCTCACCTGATGATAAGTGAGCCTGAACGATATGCCGAACGTTTCGTCGAGGCCGGTGCGAATCATATCACGTTTCATATCGAAGTGGCCAAGAATCCGCCCAAACTGATTGACAAATTGCACCAGCTCGGCTGTACGGCGGGGCTGTGTCTGAATCCCGAGACACCGGTCGATTCGATACGCGATTTTGCTCCGCTTTGCGATATGGTGCTGGTAATGACGGTTCATCCCGGTTTCGGCGGGCAGGAATTTATGCCGGAAGCGGCAAAAAAAATCGCTCAAATAAGAAAAATTGTCGGCCCCGATGTCCGAATCGAGGTCGATGGCGGCATAGATCCCGAAACTACGCCGATTGTGGTTTCCTACGGCGCCGATACCCTTGTAGCGGGCAATGCAATATTCGGCCAAACCGACCGAATTGCCGCTATTAACGCCATTCGAGATGCTTTTAACGCGTGATATACGATATTGTGTATTGCGTGCCGGAGATATTTTTCTACCAAAACCGCCGGATATTTGGTAGAATACCCGACTAAGATAATTTGTTTGAAAATGAAGCCCCGCCTTTATGCGGGGATAATTATAGGTTGATATGGCAAAACAAACCAAATCAAAGTGGAACGGTTTTTCGCTCAAGCCGCGCAAAGAAATGCCGGAGGGCCTCTGGATAAGCTGTCCCGGCTGCGAGCACATGATATACAAAAGCTCCGTCGAGAAGAATCTCAATGTTTGCCCCGAATGCAATCATCACTTCCGCATCGAAGCCGCCACACGGATAAAATACCTCGTCGATGAGGATTCTTTTCAGCAGATTCTCGGCGATATGCAGCCGAAAGACCACCTCGGATTTAAGTTCCGGGGGACGACTTACAAGCAGCGTCTCAAGGAAGACGGGGATAAATCCGGAACGAAAGAAGCCATGCTTATCGGCAAGGCCTTTATAAAGGGCCGGGCCGTTTCTCTTGCGGTAATGGAGCCGAACTTTTTGATGGGCTCTATGGGCTCGGTTGTCGGCGAGAAATTATGCGTAGCGGTGGATATGGCGATGGAGGAAAAACTGCCGCTGGTTGCGGTTTGCTGCTCGGGCGGAGCAAGGATGCACGAGGGGGTCGTATCGTTGGGGCAGATGGCAAAAACTTCCGCCGCTCTGGCGAAGTTTGACGAGGCCGGCGGTCTTTTCATATCGGTACTGACTGACCCGACGACCGGCGGAGTTACGGCAAGTTTTGCCATGTTAGGTGACTGCCTGATAGCCGAGCCGGGTGCTCTTATAGGTTTTGCCGGGCCTCGCACGATTGCCGAGACTATAAAAGTTGAGCTGCCCGAAGGATTCCAAACAGCCGAGTTCATGCTCGAGCACGGTTTCGTGGATATGATTGTTCACCGAAAAGACCTTCGCAGCGAAATCGCCCGCTTGATTGACTACTGCCAAAAGTAAGATTTTTGTTCGTAAAGGTTCAGGAATGGCCAATAAGGAGAGGATGACTTCGAGGGAGCGTGTATTAAAAGCCCTCAATCATCAGATTCCGGATCGCGTTCCAATCGATTTAGGCGGATTTCAGACCGGCATACATAAAAGAGCCTACATTGAATTACTTGATTATCTTGGCATTGACGACGAGGTGAAAATACTCGATCCCGTCCAGCAGCTTGCCCAGCCGTGCGAGGAGCTTCTAGAGCGTTTTCATGTCGATATTCGCTATATTTGCGCTCACGGCCCCGACAATTTCAAGGGCGGTATCGAGCAGAACGAGCGGCAGGGAAAGCTCTGGCACGACCTGAAAGATGAATTCGGCGTAGTCTGGTCTATGCCGGATAAGCAGCAATTATATATGGACATTTCACATCACCCGTTAGCTGATGCCAATGTTGATGATATTAAAGATTATCCTTTTCCGAACGGCGGCGACCCGAGCCGCTTTACAGGTGTGCGCGAGGCGGCGCTGAAGATGCGGCAAAATACTCCGTACGCAATCTCGACCGGTATCGGCGGTGTCGTTTATGAAATATGCTGGTATATGCGCGGTCTTGAAAAATGGTTCATGGATATGATTGATAATCCCGCTTTCTGTGAGGCACTTCTGGATCAAACACTTAAATTCTGGCTGGATTATTTCAACGGCTTCATGGCCGAGGTAGGTGATTTGATTGATATCGTAATGATTGGCGATGATTTGGCAGGCCAGAGCGGCCCTCTCTTTTCCCCGGATTTTTATCGTAAAATCGTCAAGCCCCGGCAGAAAAAACTTGTCCGGCATATCAAATCGCTCCTGTCCCGAGCAGGGTCGAGGGACACGAAGGCGAAAATCTGGTATCATACATGCGGCTCATGTTACGAATATATCCCTGAACTTATCGATAACGGCATCGATATTCTAAATCCCGTCCAGATCGGTCTTGTCAATATGGAGCCGCAAAAGCTAAAAAGTATGTTCGGAAAACAGCTTGTCTTCTGGGGCGGCGGAATCGATGCCCAGCATGTTCTGCCGTTTGCAAAACCGGGGGAGATTCGAGAGCATGTCCGGCGGAATATCGAAATATTCAAACCCGGCGGCGGCTACGTATTCAATAATGTCCATAACATCCAGGTCGGCGTCCCGCCCGAAAACATAGTAGCCTTATTCGACGCCGCATATGAATTCGGTTTTTATGATTGAATAGGTAGGTTGGGGCTTGCCCCGCCATTTCCTCTGTTATTGTCATAAAAGGATATTATCCTATTTCCATTTTCTAAAAGTTGATCATAAGAAATAATATCAATATCATGTAAACTAGAATTTAAGAAATGAAGAGCTTCATTTTCTTCTTTTTTAAAATTCTTTGTCCTACCAATGATAAGCCTTATCCTTGGTCTGAGTATTCTAACAGAATGTTCTTGCTCTAAAGTTTTCTTATAATCTTCGATTCTTTGTAAATATATCAAACATTGACCAATGGCTTCAGAAAAATCGCTTGTTGGGAAGAAACAGCGATGAGAATTGTCGTATCTGAATAGATTAAATTTCGGATTTGGCCTTTTTATTTCAATTAAACTTAGAAAACCGTCTATGGTTTCAAGTATAATATCTGCTTGAGAATTATCCTCCCCTATTTTTCTGAAAGAATGTTTTTTGTGGTATTCAACACCAAAAATCCAAAGATTATTCTCTATCCAATTCTGAAATATTTTTTCTGGCTGATTAGCTTGATATTTATTTAATTCATTATCTGATTTCACTAAGTCAATAAAATTACTATCGTTTTCAATTTCAATAAGTTTTTCGAGTGCTTTGAGTGACTTTTTATACTCCTTCTGTTTAATGGCTGCATCGAGGCTTTCTATTTCATACAATTCAATATTATCAATAAATTTTTGAAACAGTTCCTTTTGTTCATTTTTGCCTATTTTATTAAAAAGCTGAAAAAGTTGTTCTGGAGTTAAACATTGCGGCACTTCTAATAATTGTGTTAATGCTTTTTTACTCTCAATTAATTCATCTATTTTCTTGTCTGAAAATCTTTGTTTTTGCACTGACGATAAGTCAAGTAAATCTAACGATTCAATAAATTTCAAAAACCGATTCAATGCACCGCTATGAAAACTGAAGGATTGATTATGTGGGGCCCCTGTTTTTTTTGAAAACCTCTGGATTCGTAAAGAAAAACCATTGGTATCTTCATTATATATTGCAGTAACTTCCTGCGTTGAACTTTCACGAATAACCTCAAAAACTTTCTTCTCCTTTTGCTCATAATAAAAATCTTTAAAATCTTCCAAATTAAAAACTTTTGAAATATATCGAATATTGCCCTCTTTTCCAATTGGTCGACTAACATAAGTAAAATTAGGATTTTTATTTATAGCATACTCTCCATCATTCATATTTTACCTCGTCTAAATTCTACACTTCGCAAACAAAATAGTACATTGATGTATTTATTTTGCCATATTCAACTTTGTTACTTTGATTTGCAATTTAAAGTTTATTTTTTTAAAACCTGTTTCCCCTGAATAGCAACTCGAAATAGTAAAAGTCTTTAATAATATGAATATATTTTTGATGAGCCAATTAACTTAATCATATCAGTAACATTCTGCAATTAAAGCATCTTCTAGAGAATCAATAGCTTTCCTAATTCTATCATTGTATGATTCTATTTCTCCTGGCGGAAGCAGCTTGACCCGTAAACCCGATTTAGTGTCTGGATCTAATCTATCGGCAACATAGATTCTATAGCCGTTTATGAATAGTTTAGGGTGAAGCAACTGTTTCTTAGCTTCACTACAAATAGTTATCATTATATTGTCCAAATCTTTCGCAAGGTTAATACTCGATTTCGGCACTTGAACATCCAACTCGATTGGAACAAGTATTTTTTTATAATTAAAATGACTGGAAACAAGCTTTGACAATGAGGATTCTATTGTTTTTTTGAAGATTTCTGACTGACCTCGGTTTGGCAAAGGACCGAAATCAAATACAAGAGGATGCCACTTATTGAAATCACATACAAAGTATTTAAGAAAGGGATTCTTATGGCGAGGCACATCATAAGGCATTATTCTATTGCAGCGTAGTAAATTGTATTGTTCTTCAGCATTATCCCAATGATGTTTGTCAATAAGATGATAATAAATATTGGGATTATTATAGCTTTCTTTAAAAACGTCAGATTCTTTACATAGATCTATTAAATGTAAATACTCGCTTAAACGTCTCACATTAATGTATAGACTTGATGAAGAATCTTCTCCTTTGGAATCAGATCTCCATATGGATGCATCAAGGTATTGAACCTGTCTGTCATCTTTGAATACAGGACCTTTCATAATATCAAGATAATATTTATTTAGTCTATGGATTTCTGGCGGATTTTGTTGATCTGAGAAGAACCTAAAACTTACTGCCATTCTTGTTCGTGGGGGCGCTAACCATTTAAATCTATCGATAGCATGATGAATCTGATTAATTACATGGTTAGTATATAGTTTTGTCTGAGTTCCACGTTTTGACAGTAGAGGACCATCGAGCTTAATAATAAGCCCCGGGCTATTTTTCAACTTTCTAAGTTGAAGAAGTTTTATCTTCGGGGCAAGCATCATAGTGGCTTGTGGAACAAAAGACGTTTATATAGTTTCCAAGTTAAATTCCGGCTCCCTCAGTATGACGCAAATAGCAAGCACGCCGGAGAGCCTTCACGTCCGGCTCAACAAAACAGAAAATAACCGCAAAGCCGAATATATCCTTCGCTACTTAATCTGGAGTTCCTCCTGACCATTTACAATCCCCAAATATGGTCCCATATCGAGCTCGACCTTAGCGGTGTATTTGCCGCCCGCCAACATGACGGGCATATCGCATACGCCGCTTCAACCGAACTTCATTTTCTTTTCCGTCTCGACTTTTCCGTTTTTAATGAGTTTTAGTGTAGGTGATACGGTTTGGCCTGGATTTCCGACAATTCGGAGCGTACAGCCGTTTCTGTCCTTCAGTCCTGCAGAAACGAACGATTGATTATCCTGAATACGAGATTTTATGTCCCACTTGCATTCGCCCCCGAGGATAACCGGCGTGCCCTTAAGAGCATCGGCAAGACTGGAAAACATATTTATTTTTCCGTTTATGAAAAAGTAGTTCCAATCCTTTATTTCCAGAGACCAGAAAAAGTAGTATTCATCCTCCTGCAGATTCTTACGGTACCTGGGTGCCAGAGAGTAGATATCGAGAGTGTACCCGGCCTTTTCCTCTCCCTTAAATGGACCTTCGAATTCAAACCGTGGCTGCAGTTCGCCCTCCCGGCTCCCGCTTTCGTATCTGGAGAACTTTTTCGTCCCATCATCTGTCAAGTTCCCGTTCATATTTTCGTCGAGGTAGGCTACGTCGTATCCTGTGCCCGTGCCTGCGGATTCATCTACTACGCACAACATCGGGTTTTTACCCTCTTTTCCAAAGACCACACAGAAGTATAATGGTTTTTCTGAGCCGTATCGGGGTTCCTCCGGCGGTTCCCGCATCAGTTCAACCGCATAAGAAGTTTGAAATACCGGTTCTGCCTTATCCAGTTTCGTCTCTGTGAGAGACTTTAAGGCCTCTTCATTGAAGCCTCTCACAGGGGTATGGAAACCGAATCGATAGATTACGATTGCGGCGACAACAGCTATTAGTATCAAAAGCCACGGAATGATTTTCTTCTCTGGAAGGAACTTCATGTCATTATCTCCTAAATTGCCTTTTTATTTGCGTAACACTCAAATCCTCTCGGAATGCCGGAAATAGCGGGCACGCCGGAGAGCCTTTGACATCTTGCTCGAAGAACAGGGAATACGTCGCAAAGCTGAATATAAGCTCCAGCGGCAGGGTGTGCAAGAGAAAAAAATGTGCTCTAAGATAGCGGCGGGCTTGCCAGGAAGGGTAAAATTGCAAATTCTTCCCTTTCACTTCGGCACAAAAATCCTTATAATCATTTCGTCGTGCGTATTGCGTGATGCGTATCGCGTTTATTGCTTCTCTTTTGTCATTGCGAGGAGCTTGCCCCTAAGGGGCTTGCCCATCAGGGGCGAAGCGACGAAGCAATCTAATTATTGGTAGAAGATTGCCGGAAGCCTGCTTTGCAGGCTTCGCAATGACATTTTGGTGTGTTTATGTCTTATTTTCGGGAAAATATTGAAAAAGTTGAAGGTTACATGCCGGGCTTTCAGCCGGCTCAGAAAGAGGTTATCAAGCTCAATACCAATGAAAATCCCTATCCACCTTCGCCGTTGGTTTTAAGAGTGCTGGCCCGGATAAATACCGAGCAGCTCCGGCGATATCCGGACCCGATAGGAAGCAAGTTCCGCCTCGCGGCGGCGGAAATTAACGGTCTCGAACCGGAATTTATTATGTGCTGCAACGGCGGAGACGATTTGCTGCGGATGGCCTTTCAGGCCTTTTGCGATGAAAATCGCCCCGTCGCATATCCGGCACCGACCTATTCTCTGTACCCGGTCCTGGCGAATGTGCAAAACTGCCCGGTTTTGGAAATTCCTTTCGATGAGGAATTTAATCTGCCGGCGAAATTAGCCGGTACGAACGCGGCATTGACAATTGTTTGCAATCCGAATGCGCCTACGGGCAGTTTTATAAGCGTCGATGAAATTGCCTCGTTGGCCGATGAAATCAGCGGCGTTTTACTGATAGACGAGGCGTATGTGGATTTCGCACAGCAAAATTGCACGCGGTTGGTGAAGGATTTCGATAACGTTATAATTTTACGCTCGATGAGCAAAGGTTATTCGCTTGCCGGGATGCGGTTCGGCTATGCCATCGCGCAGCCTGAAATGATTGCCGGTTTGATGAAGGTCAAAGATTCCTACAACGTCGATGCAGTCGCTATCGAAGCCGCCACCGCGGCGATAAAAGACCAGAAATATTTCAAAGAGAATGTGGATAAAGTCAAAGCCGAGCGGGCAAGATTGACGGAGCAATTGAGGAAAACCGGCTTTAATGTGCCGGATAGTTTCAGTAATTTCGTTTTGGCGCAGTGCGAGAACGGCGGGGCGGCAAAAATACACGAACAACTGACAAAGCGAAATATTTACGTCAGATACTTTGCATATCCGAAGCTCGACGATAAACTGAGAATAACGGTGGGCACGCCGGAGCAGGATGATATATTGTTGGCCGCTTTGAAAGATATTTTGGCGACTGAGCCGTCGCAGTTATAAAAGGATATTGTTATGGAAAGCAGGACCGCGAAAATAAATAGACAAACCAAGGAGACCGATGTCAGCGTCGAGCTTAACCTTGACGGCGCCGGAAAATACGAAATCGATACCGGCGTAGGCTTTTTGGATCACATGCTTACACACCTGAGCAAGCACAGTAAGATTGACCTGATCGTTAGAGCCAAAGGCGACCTTCATGTCGATGCGCATCATACGGTCGAGGATATCGCGATTTGTCTCGGCGAGGCTCTTCTCAAAGCTCTCGGCGATAAAAAGGGTATCGCCAGGTACGGCCATAGTGCCGTGCCGATGGAAGATGCCCTGGCAAATGTTTCGGTCGATTTGTCGGGAAGGGCAAATTGTATCTATAACGTGGAGTACCGAACGGATAAAATCGGCGATTTCGACGTCGAATGCATGGAAGAAATGCTCCGAAGTTTTTCCAATAACGGCAAATTCAATCTGCATATAAACGTGCCGTACGGCACAAACAGCCACCATATAGCAGAGGCGATTTTCAAAGGGCTGGGAAAATCGCTGGGGATGGCAGTAAGCATTGTCGGGACGGATGTCCCGAGTACGAAGGGGATATTGTGATAGACGAGCGCGAACCTGATTTTCGGATTGGTATCGGCACGGATATTCACCGCCTGGTCGAAGAAAGGAAGCTGATGCTATGCGGAGTCTATGTGCCGTATCCCGCCGGTCTGGCCGGTCACAGTGACGGCGATGTGGGCCTTCACGCTGTTATCGATGCGTTGCTTGGCGCCTCCGGCATGGGCGATATCGGAACGTTATTTCCCGATACGGACGACAGGTGGAAAGGCGTTGACAGCAAAGAGCTTTTATTAATAGTGAAAGAGCGGCTCGAAGAAAAAAAGTGGGAAGTAATCAATGTAGATTTGATTATTCACGCCGAAGAGCCGCGGCTCAACTCGGTCAAGGGCCAGATGAAAAGGGCCGTAGCCGGGCTTTTGGGAATAGATTTTACGGCGGTAAACGTCAAGGCAAAGACAAACGAGGGCTTCGGTGACGTAGGTTCCGGCCAGGCGATTGCCGCAACCGCAACGGCACTTTTAAGAAAAAAGAGAAGAAGAACCTTATAAGACACGGATTTACACAGGATTCACACTGTTTTGTAATAATTAAAAATAAGGAATAATAAAACGCTAAAGCATAAGGAATTATCAGAGAAAATTATAGCATCTGCATATAAAGTGCATGGAGAATTAGGATATGGTTTTCTCGAAAAAGTATATAAAAATGCTTTAGCTATTGAATTAAATGAAGCGGGCATAAAATATATTGTCGAAGCTCCATTAAAAGTATTATATCATGGTAAAATTGTTGGCGATTACTTCGCCGATATAGTTGTTGAAGATAAAATTATTGTTGAAGCCAAGGCTGTCTCCGAACTGAATACTGTTCATGAGGTCCAATTGGTGAACTATCTCAAAGCTACTGGATTGCAAGTCGGATTATTGATAAACTTCGGTAGGTCGGTAACGATAAAACGCCGGATATTCGGCTACGACACAGACACTGGTTTTAACAATGGTTTACCAGTCACGGATTTACACTGATTAACACGGTTCTTTATGTAAATGTAAGTGAAATTTCAATTTGATGTTGGACTTGGTTTTGCAGATATGAAAATTTCTCGGATGTCTTTTGATGGGGCAATTTTAAAACGAGGTTATTGGATTTATGTTATTTTGATATATCATAAATCAGATAAAATGTACTTGTATATAGGAAGAACAGGCGATGAGGCAAAGAAGAACGCGGCAGCCGCTTCTCCGTTCCAACGGATTGGAGAACACTTAAACTACCGCCAATCTGCTAAAGCAAACACAGTAAAGAAATGTTTCGATTCAAATAAATTCCCTGAGTATCAAGTTCGACTGATAGCAGTGGGGCCTCTGTTTCCTAAGCAAAACGATCCTGATTCTCATGTCCGTTACAGAGATAAAATGAAAGCACTTGAGAAATCGGTTGCAGAACACTTTATTTCAAAAGGATATTATGTACCTGGTAAGCATTATGATAGTAATGCGAAAGATTTAGATCTGGCTAAAAAAATAATAAAGGTTTTGGAGGCCGAGATATGGAAAGAAGAAAGGCAGTTAAAGATACAGTGTTAATCCGTGTGAATCAGTGTCAAAAATGCAGTGTTAATCAGTGTCTTATAAGAGGATGAAATGGGATTGCAGCTATATAACAGTCTGACAAGAAGAAAAGAAGAGTTTAAGCCTTTGGAAAAAGGCAAAGTCGGGATATATGTTTGCGGGCCGACCGTTTACGGCCATGCCCATCTGGGACACGCCAAAAGCTATGTAAGTTTCGATGTCCTGGTACGATACCTGCGTTATCTTGGCTATAATGTCACGTATGTTCAGAATATCACCGATGTCGGGCATTTGACCGACGATGCCGACGAAGGCGAGGATAAAATCGCCGCAGCGGCAAAAAGAGAAAAGAAACACCCGATGGCACTGGCCGAATATTATACCCGAAGTTATTTCGAGGATATGGACAGGTTGAATTGTGTTCGGCCCGATATCAGCCCGCGAGCCAGCGGTCATATTACCGAGCAGATAGACCTTGTTAAAACACTTCTGGAAAAAGACTTCGCCTACGAGGTCAACGGTTCGGTATATTTCGATGTCTCGAAGTTTAACGGTTACGGCAAGCTCTCCGGCAGAAATATCGACCAGATGATTGCCGGGGCGCGCGTGGAAGTTTCGCCGGACAAAAAGAATCCGGCCGACTTCGCGCTGTGGAAGAAGGCCGAGCCGAACCATATCATGCAGTGGCCAAGCCCGTGGTCGATGGGCTATCCCGGCTGGCACCTGGAATGCTCGGTGATGAGTATGAAATATCTCGGCAAAACAATCGATATTCACGGCGGCGGCCTGGAAAACCAGTTCCCCCACCATGAATGCGAAATCGCCCAGTCAGAAGCCGCAAACGGTGTGCAGTTTGTAAAGTACTGGGTGCATAATAATATGGTCACCGTTGACGGCCAGAAGATGGGCAAGAGTTTGAATAATTTCATCACGCTAAAGCAGGCTTTTTCCGGCGCCCATGAAAGATTGACCAGAGGTTACAATCCAATAGCGGTCCGGCAGTTGATCTTAAACAGCCATTACAGAAGCCCGCTGGATTTTTCCGATGCGTCACTTTTTGCCGCACAGAGCGGCTATAACAAAATAACAGAGACGGTCAAGGCTTTGCGAAAAGCGATAACCTCGGATACCGGCAGCCGGCCCGACGAACAGATTGCAGAGCAGCTTACTCAGTTGAGGCAGAAATTCGAGGCGGCGATGGACGACGATTTGAATACTTCCATTGCTCTTTCGGTAATGTTTGAGCTTGTCAGACTTACCCAGAAGCTTCTCGACGACAAAAATACGACAGCGGCGACTTTCAACCTTGTGGATGTTTTATTCACCCGGCTCGGCGGCGATTGCCTCGGTATTGTAGAGCAGGAATATCCCCTGGAGGGGGCCGCCGATAGCGAGCTGATGAACAAGCTTGTGAATGTTTTGATTGAGCAGCGAAACGAAGCCCGCAGGCAGAAAGATTATACCAGGGCGGACGAGCTTCGTAACAAGCTTGATGACATAGGAATTGCGCTGGAAGATAAATCCGAAGGAACCACCTGGAGGACCAAATGAAAATACTCGGTATCGATCCGGGTTTGCAGGTCTGCGGATATGCCTGTCTGGAAACGGA